>JAVCCG010000105.1 GCA_030765605.1 Candidatus Alcyoniella australis | reverse complement strand
GCCCTGGCCTCACGCCCGGCAGCCGTGGGTACGATCTCGCCCGCAAGCGGACTGCTGTGGCTGGCGCTGTCGATCGGGTTGGGACTTCTCGCGGCGCTGCTGCTGCGCGAGCTGCTCCCCGAGCGACCGGGCCCGCAGGTCAACTTGGCGTTGATCCTGGGCGTGGTGGCGTTCTTCTCCGGCGCGGCGGGCGTACTGCGGCTCTCGCCGTTGTTCCTGGGAGTAGCCGCAGGTGCGGCATTTTGCAACCTTTCGGTGCGCAAGGAATCGGTCTACGAGCTGCTGGGCAATTCCGAGCGCACGATCTACGTGCTGTTTCTATTGGCGGTCGGCGCGCTATGGAATCCGCAGCGGCTGGGCGAACTGACGCTGGTCGCGCTGCTCTACGTGATCGTGCGCGGCGTTGCCAAAGTCGGCGGCTTTGCCGCGCTGGCCGGGCTGGGACGCAACGCCCAGGGAGCGACGCCGGCGCGGATCGGCGGCCTGGGCCTGATCGGACAGGGCGGGCTGGCCCTGGCGATGGCCCTTGATTACCAGCGCGCGTTCCCCGGCGATTCGTCGTCGGCCGTGCTCTCAGTGATGATCCTCGCGCTGCTGATCAACGAGCTGTTGGCCTGGGGCAGCACAAGCTGGCTGCTCAAACGCCGGGGTATCCGATGAGGGGCGCGCTGCTGCTGCTGGCGTTGATCGTGCTCAGCGCGGTCATCATGCTGCTTTCGCCCGGAGCCGACGCGAGCGGCGCCGAGTCGGCGGTGTTCGCCCTTGGCTTCCTGCTGCTGGCCTCGTACATCATCGGCGCTTACACCCTGCGGCTGCGCATGCCGATGCTCACCGGCTATTTGCTGGCCGGGCTGTTCTTTGGGCCGTTCGTGTTCGGCGCGCTGTTGCCGCACTGCGGCGTGCTCTCGACGCGGACCCTGGACAGGCTGGGGCTGATCGACAGCCTGGCCCTGGGGCTGATCGCCTTCACCGCGGGCGGCGAGCTGCGAATCGCCGAGCTTAAACCGCGGATCGCCACCATCGGCCGCGTCAGCCTGGCCCAATTGATCGTGGTGTTCTTCGGCACCTCGTTGCTGATGTTTCCGCTGATCGGCCTGCTGCCATTCGGCGGCCATCTGGGCTGGCCCGCAATGCTGAGCCTGGCGCTGCTGCTGGCCGTGGTCTGCACGGCCAATTCGCCGGCCACCACCGTGGCCGTGATCAACGAGTGCCGCGCCCGCGGACCGATGTCCACGATCACACTGGGCGTGACCGTGCTCAAGGACGTGCTGGTGATGGTGTTGTTCTCGGTAGTGCTGATCGCCGCGAGACTGCTCACCGATCAGGAAGGCGCAGCCGACGCGCGCGTGGGATTGCTGGTCTTCTGGGAGGTGCTCGGCTCGCTGGGCCTGGGTATCGTGCTGGGCTGGTTGCTCTCGGCCTACATCAGCCGGGTTAAAACCGGCCTGCCGCTGCTGCTGCTGGCGCTGTCGTTCCTCAGCGTCGAACTCGGGCGCGAGCTGCATTTGTCCGGAGTGCTGCTGAACATCGCCGCAGGGTTCTACGTGATGAACTACTCCAAGCAGGGCCCGCGAATGATCGAGGCCCTCGAGCGCTACTCGCTGCCGGTGTTCATCATTTTCTTCGCCGTGGCCGGGGCCAAGATCGACCTGCCCGCACTAAAGCTGATGTGGCCCATGGCGCTGCTGCTGATCCTCGCCCGGCTGGTCTTTACTTGGCTGGGCACGCGGCTGGCACTCAATCGGCGCGAGCGCAACAAGGAGTACGGCCCCTACCTCTGGCTGGCGTTCATCTCTCAGGCCGGGGTCAGCCTGGGCATTGCCTCGGAGATCGGCCGCTCGCTGCCGGAACTGGGCAGCAACCTGCGTACGCTGATTGTGGCCACCATCGCCATCAACCAGGTGATCGGGCCGATCACCTTCAGATACGCTTTGGTGCGTGCCGACGAGGTCGACCAATCTTGAACACCGTCGTTCTGCTATACTTGGCGGAATCTGATGAATTCCAAGTCAAAAGACCAAGCCGCGGCTAGCCGCGTGACCTGGGTGGGCCTGCTGGCCAACCTGCTGCTGGCGGGCTTCAAGTTCGCGGCGGGCTTGCTGGGCAACAGCGCCGCGCTGGTGGCCGATGCCGCACATTCGCTGTCCGACCTGGCATCGGACGTAGTGGTGCTGATCGGCCTGCGCATCGCCGCGCGTCCAAAGGACCTCAGCCACCCCTACGGTCACGGCAAGGTCGAGACGGCCGCGGCCCTGAGCGTGGGCGCGTTGGTCTGCCTGGCGGGCCTGGGGATCATGTTCGACGCCACGCACAAACTCTACGACGGAACTCGCAGCCATCCGCTGCCGATCGTGCTCGTGGCGGCAGGAACCTCGATTGTGGTCAAGGAGTTGCTCTACCGCTGGACCGTGGCCGTTGGACGCCGCACCAGACATTCATTGCTGATCGCCAACGCCTGGCACCATCGTTCGGACGCCCTCTCGTCTGTAGCCGTACTGATCGGAGCCGGAGGCGCAATGCTCGGCGTGCCCTACCTGGACCTGCTGGCCGCGCTGGCGGTCTCGGTATTCGTGGTGCGCGCCGGAGTCACCATCGGCTGGGACGCGCTGCGCGACCTGCTGGACACCGCGGTCGACACCAAGCTGCGCAAGCGCATCGGCGAGATCATCTGCGATACCCCCGGCGTTATCAGCTGTCACCGGCTGCGCACGCGCAAAGTCGGCGAGGCAGTGTTCGTCGACGTGCACATCGAGGTCCGGGACGAGCTGTCGATTCTCGAGGCGCACAAGATAGCCGACCGGGCCGAGCTGCGGCTGCTGGGCGATCTGCCGGTGGACGACGTGATCGTGCACGTTGAGCCGACCTCGGCTGTTGATTGCCGTGACCATGATCGCGCCTAAGACGCTACGGGCCTTGATCGCGTTGCTCGCAACGTTGCTGCTGTGCTCTTGTGCGCCGACAGACCGCGAGGGACCGGCTGCCCAGGCTGCGCTTCCCCCAACAGCCCCCGGCCCGCACTGGAACGTGCTGCACGCCGACCAGGCGCGCACGGTCTGCATGCCGGTGCGCGGCGTGCGCACCGCGCCGCGGGTGCTGTTCGACGCGCGCGATACCGAGCTGGCGGTCTTCTCCGGCACGATGGTCGGTCCCGAGGGCCTGCTCTATCGCGCCATGGGACCGGGGCCGATCAGCCTCAATCCGCCGGAGGGCATCCCGCTTAAAATCGGCTGGACTCCGGCGGTCGAAACGCGCGATCCGCAAAGCGGCGAGCTGATTCGCCTGCGCGGATTCAACCTGGGGATGTTCACCAACTTCCCCTCGATCGACGAGCGCGGCAACGTCTACGTGCCGGACTGGGCGCGGCTGAGCAAGTACTCGCCGGGCATGGAGCGCCTGCTGTGGCAGCGCACGTTCGACGACTCGCCCTCCGATCTTTTGGCTCACGTACCCGCGGGCAACATGTGCTTCTTGGCCAACGGCGACCTGCTGCTGCCGCTGCTCGACGGCGAGCTGCACGTGCTCGATCCCCGCGACGGGCGAGTGCTGCAAACCTTGGACCTGCGACAGCTCGACCCGCCGGTGGCGCCCGACCCGCAGCACGGCAAGCTGGGGATCGTGCTGCGCAACGCCCTGGCGTTGGACGGCGACGAGCTGTTCGTGCTGGTCGACCGCGAGCTGATCCGCCTGCGCTACGATCCGACTTTGCGCGAGCTTCTGTTGCTTGAGCGCACACCGTATCCGGGGTTCTCATCCTCCACGCCGACCCTGGACCTGCAAAACAAACGCCTGCTGCTCGTGACCTACGACCCGGATCAGCCCGACGTTGCTCCGCGCCTGTTGTGCTACGACTATTCGCAAGTTCCACTGAGCCTGAGCTGGTCGATCGAGACCGACCTGGGATTCCTCGAGTCCGAGGACCAGCTGACCAACACCTATCTGCCGAGCTCGGGGGTGATTCTCAACAACGCACTCTACGGCCACGTCACAGCCTACATCGAACGCGACACGCCCCAGGGCCCGCGGCCCCAGCGGCTGTGGAGCACGCGCGAGACAGTATCCGAGAGCTTCGGCGCGTACATCGCCTCGGCCTCGGATCTGGACAACACGGTCTACGTGGTCAACAACTTCGAGCCGCGGCTCTACGCCCTGGACGCGCTGAGCGGCAAGGTGCTCTGGAGCTATGCGCTGCCCGCGCGCTCGATCAAGACCCCGATCGTTGAGCGCGGCGTGCTCTACCTGGACCACCACATCGGCCTGCTGGCCCTGACCGACCAACCCGCAAAATAAAAAGGGCGGACCAAACGGCCCGCCCGACAATTGCGATATTAAAGTCCGCTAGCCGTTTGTGCGCATGAACTCGCCCATGAACTCAACCAGCTCCTGTACCGACTTAAGCGAGATCGCGTTGTACATCGTCATCCGCAAATGCCAGCGCGGCGCGCGGCCGCCCAGGCCGATGAAGCCATCGGCGTTCGCCTGCTGGACAAAGCGTTTTTCCAGCTCATCGGATTGCATCTCGAACACCGCGTTCATCACGCTGCGGTCCTCGTTTGCGACCGAGCAGTTATAGAAGCCGTCGGTCGAATCGATGAATTTGTAGAATGTCTCGGCCTTGGCGCGGTTGATGCGCTCCATCTCCTGCGGTCCGCCCAGGCCCTTGATCCAGCGCAGCACGTTGCGCACCATGTAGATGGTGAACGTCGGCGGCGTGTTGAACAACGAGTTGTTCTTCACGTGCACGTTGTAGTCCAGCATGCTCGGCAGGTCTTTGCGACATTTTTGCAAAATATCGTCGCGCATGATCACCAGCGTAGCGCCCGCCGGACCGAGGTTCTTGTGGGCGCCGGCGTAGACGATGCCGAACGGTTTGACGTCGAAGAAGCGCCAGAAGATGTCCGAGGACATGTCGCAGACCAGCGGCACGCCGTTGGTTTCCGGGTAGTCGAAGAACTGCGCGCCGTAGATCGTGTTGTTCGAGGTGACGTGGACGTATTGCGCGTCGGGGTCGAGCTCAAGCTGTTTGGGAACATAGGCGTAGCCCTTGTCCTGGGACGAGCCGGCGATGCGCGGCTTGCCCACGATCTTGGCCTCGCTAAAAGCGCGCTCAGACCAAAAGCCGGTCATCACGTAGTCCGCGCTTCCGCCATTGCCAATTAGGTTCATCGGGATCATCGCGAACTGCATGGTCGCGCCGGCCTGCAGCCACATCACGTGGTAGTTCTCCGGAAGCTTGAGCATCTCACGCACCAGGGCGATCGATTCGTTGTGAACCTCGTCATAGGACGCGGCCCGATGCGAGGTCTCGAGCAGCGACATGCCGGTTCCCTGAAAATCCAACAGCTCGTTCTGAGCCTGTTCCAAAGCCTCCAACGGCAATGATCCCGGACCAGGATAGTAGTTGTGAACACGCATGGTGGTCACCTCCTTCGCTATTCAATTGTTGATAGGCGGGACGTTCCGGGAAGAGCGCCCGTCGAGCTCACCAGGCAGGTGTCTTCGTGTGGGGATATTAGGAGAAGATTCTTAAAAGAACAACCATCGCACAGACAATTTTTTCAGCGCGGGCAGCGTCTCATTTTTCCGTGTCGCCCAGCTGCTCCAGCAGCCGCTCGTACGGCTCGCGCGCCGGGCAAAAAATGTGCTCCGGCGTCTGCTCCACCACGGCGCGCAACGGCTCGAGGGCGCGTTCGTCGCCGATCTCTCCCAGGGCCCAGGCTGCGGCCTCCTCCAGGTAGGGCTTCTGCAACGCGCGGATCAGCGACTCCACCGCCCGCTGGTCGCCCAGCCTGCCCAGGGAACGCGCCGCCTCCGCGTGCAGCTCGCGGTCATCGCCTTGCAGCGCCTCGATCAGCGGACCGATTGCCGACGGATCGCCCAGCTCGCCCAGAGCCCGCGCGGCCCACAGGGCGATCGCCGGGTCGTCGCCGTGCAGCGCCTTAACGAAGTGACCGGCCGCGGGCCCGTGCCTAAGCAGCGCCAGCGCTTGGTAGACCTCGGCCGTGGCGGTGGCCGGATCGTCGAGCAGCTCCAGCAGCGGACCGGCGGCCCGCTGATCGCCCAGCTGCGCCAGTAGGACCACGGCGTGCGGTCGCAGCCGCTGGTCATGCAGGGCGCTGATCAGTCCTTCCACGGCCTTGGCGCCCATACGCCGGAGGATCTCCGCACAGTGCGGCTGATCCAGGAGTGCGAGCAGCGGCTCCAGCGCCGGCTCGCCGATTCGTACCAGCGCCGCGCCGGCGCCCGAACGAAGCGGCTCGCTCTGCAGCGCAACGATCAAGGGCTGCACCGCCTGCTCACCCAGCTCCACGCAGCGCTCGAAGTTGCGGCGCTCGATCCAATGCTCGGCCCCGATGCCGCGACCCAAGGCCAGCAATGCGTCCTCGGCCGCCTTGTTCAACGACGGCAGGTCGCTACCCAGCAGGCCGCTGAGCGCGTCAACCGCACGCTCGTCTCCCAGCCTGGCCAAGGCTCGCGCCGCAGCCTCCAACGTCTGGGGCTCGGTCTCGGAGCTTATCAGCGCGATCAACGGCTCGACCGCTGCGGTTGCGTGGATCTTGCCAAGAGCGCTCGCAGCGGCCGCCACGACCTGGGTATGCTCGTCGCCAAGGGCCGCAAGCAGTGCCTGTTCGGCGCGCGGATCCTCCAGCTCGCCCAGTGCCTTTGCTGCCGCGGCCCGCAGCTTGTGCTCTCTGCGTTTGAGCGCCCTGACCAGTCCGCGCAGGTTGCGTGCGGCTGCGAGCTTTTCAATGTCGGGCGGTCCGAACAGCGCCATTTCGATCCTCCGTGGGTTGTGGCGGATTATCGCAGATCAGCACGCGGCCGCAACCGAATCGCTCAAGGGTTGAGCTGCGGGCCTGCTTGCGGTATGTAGGTTCGCTGCCCGCCACCACCTGGGAGTTCAAATGTTAACCGTTCTATTCGTCATCCTGCTGATCATCGTCGCGGCCCGGCTCTATCTCTATTTCGTCGAGGCGGCATACGGCCCCAAGACCACCGAGGACGAGGTGCACTACGTCACTGCCTCGGACGGCTGGCGCATTGCGCTGCACCGCTATCGTCCGCGCGGTGAGAATCCCCACGGCGAGCCGGTGCTGCTGCATCACGGCCTGGCCGCGAGCTACAAGAATTTCGATTTGGGCGTTGGCACCAAAGAGCATCCGTCGCCATCGCTGGCGCACTGGCTGGCTGATCGCGGCTACGATGTGTTCGTCTGCGATTTGCGCGGCCGCGGCTTGTCAGACCACGCGGGCCTGTTCACCGGCAAGCGCTGGGACTGGACCGTGGACGACTTCATCTACAAAGACGACCCGGCGTTCGTCGATTACATCCTCGAGCGCACCGGCTTTGCCAACATGCACTGGATCGGCCTGAGCATGGGCGGCATCCTGCTGTTCTGCTATTGCGCGCTGCACGGCTCGCCCAAGCTCGCCTCGGGCGTGGCCGCGGGCTCGGGCCTGCGCTACGCGGATACCGGCTCGGACTACCAACCCATAATCGGCTTATCTTGGCTCGGACCGATCATGCGTCGGGTGCCGATCGGCACGCTGAGCAAGCTCCAGGCGCCGCTGGCCGGTCGCTGGAACCTCAAGAGCGAACGTTTCGACTACTACCCGCCGAACACCGCGCCGCAGGCCGGACGCGCGATCATGTCCGGCTCCCTTGAGGACGTATCGGGCAATCAGGTATTGCAAATGTCCACGCTGTTTAAAGGCCGCGGCCTGGCCTCGTGGGACGGCACGGTCTACTTTGCCGAAGAGGCGAAAAACATCACCACCCCCACGCTGCTGGTCTGCGGCGTGCAGGACCTGCAAAGCTCGGTTGATCTCTCGCACAAGACCCGCGAACTGTTCGGCGAGGGCGATCATAAGGTCGCGCCGTTCGGCAAGGATTTCGGCCATAAAGAGGACTACGGCCACATCGATCTGGTGGCCGGGATCAACGCCGAGAGCGAGACCTTCCCCGAGATGCTGGCCTGGCTCCAAACGCACCCGGCGCACAGAAACGAAGAATGAACGCGAACGATCTTCGAGACCTGTTTCTTAATTCCTGCATTGAGCAGCAGTGTCTCTCGCCCTACAAGGTCCCCCAGGCCCAGATGCTGGCCAAGGCCTCGGGCAAGGAGATCTTCGACGTTCTGCTCGACCTGGGCCTGCTGAGCCTGGATCAGATCAACAACATCCTCTCGCGGGTCAGCGGCTATCCGAAGCTCGATCCGCTGGTCGAGTCGCTACGCCATCCGCCGACCAAAGAGGCGCTGGCCTGCGTCTCGCAGAAGGTGGCGATCAACAGCCGGGTCTTCCCGCTGCGGATCGAGGACGGCGAGCTGCAGCTGGTAATGGCCAATCCCACAGACGATTCGGCGGTGCGCGCGATCCAGGAGATGTGCGGCTACCCGGTCAAGCGCTTCGTGTGCTACCCCAAGAACGTACTGCGCACCGTGGCGCGCTACTACTCGGCCTATGGCCGCAAGAGCTTCGAGGAACTGGTGCAGGACGGCCTGGACGAGGTCAGCGGCAAACGCCGCATCGAGCCGATACAGAGCATCTGGACCGAACCGCTGGGCCAGGCGCTCTACCGTGAGATCTCGTTGTTTCCGCGACAGAAGCAGTTCGAGGAGCAGCCGCCCGAGCCCGGCGAGGTGGCGGTGTCGCTGCTGGTGCGCAAGATCCTGGACAACGCAATCTTCCTCGGCGCCTCGGACGTGCATTTCGAACCGTTCCAGGACGTAATCAAAGTCCGCTTTCGCCGCGACGGCGTGCTGTTCTCGCAGTGGTTCATCCCCGACCTGCTGCGCACCAACCTGTTCAACCGCATCAAGATCATCGGCGGGATGAATCCCTCGATCACGCGCCGCACACAGAGCGGCCACATCAAATACGACCCGGCGCGAATGATCGGCGTGGACATCCGCGCCTCGATCGTGCCCACGCTGTTCGGCGAACGGCTGGCCCTGCGGCTGCTGGACAAGGGACGTACCCTGCTCAACCCGCTGACCCTGGGCATGGAACCCGACGACCTACGGACCTTCATGGGCAAGATCATCTCGCCCCAGGGTCTGATCCTGATCACCGGCCCCACGGGCAGCGGCAAAACGACAACGATCTACTCGGCCCTGGACACGCTCAATCAAGAAGAGCGTTGCATCATGACCATCGAGGATCCGATCGAGTACCTGATGTCGGGAGTAAGCCAGGTGCAGATCGACCAGCGCAACGATCTGGGCTACGCGGCTGCGTTCCGCGAGGTGCTGCGCCAGGATCCCAACGTGATCCTGCTCGGCGAAATCCGCGATTCCGAGTCGGCCGAGGTCGCGGTCTCCGCATCGGCCACCGGCCACCTGGTGTTCTCGACCCTGCATACCAACGACGCTGCCGGAGCGGTCCAGCGGCTGATCTCGATGGGCGCCGACGCCTTTGTGATCGCCGACTCGCTGCAACTGATCATCGCCCAACGGCTGGTGCGCAGGCTCTGCCTGCACTGCAAGCAGCCCGACGAACTGAGCGAGGAGCGCCTGCAGCAACTGGGCCTGAGTTCCGAACAATTAGCCGACGGCAAATACTATCGGCCGGTGGGATGCCCGCGGTGTAAGAATATGGGGTATCAAGGCCGCATCGCCGTGTTCGAGATTTTACAGCCCAACTCCGAGCTGCGCGGAATGATCAACGAGAACCGACCGGCACGCGATATCAAGCAGGCGGCGGTCAAAGCCGGGATGCGCACCATCCGCTGCGACGCGCTGCTCAAGGCTGGATTGGGAATCACCTCGCTGGACGAGGTCGTGAGGGTCACCGTCGAATAGTCGGCGTTATTCCCCTGCCTCGGTGTCGAGCACCATCGCGACCGAGTTGACGCAAAAACGCTTACCCGTGGGCTGCGGACCATCGTTGAAAACATGTCCCAGGTGAGCGTTGCAGCGGCTGCACAGCACCTCGGTACGCTTGCCCAGAATGCTGAAGTCCGGAATGGTGACCACGCGCTGGGGCGCGATCGGCTGCCAGAAGCTCGGCCAGCCGGAGCCCGAATCGAACTTACTCTGGGATGAGAACAGCGGATTGCCGCAGCAAACGCAACGATAGGTCCCCTCGTTCTTGGTCTCCCAATACTCGCCGGTAAAAGCGCGCTCGGTCCCCTTCTTGCGCGTCACGTTGAACTGTTGTTCGCTCAGCAACTCGCTCCACTCCTGGTCGGTCTTGATCACTTTCTGATCTAGGTCCATCGGAACCTTCCTCCACCAGTACTCGTCGATCGGCGGTCCATCGCCCGAAACAGCCCGGCCACGCAACAGCGTAGCGGTCACTAGTGCGGCGGATGAGCCGATCAGCAGGCCGCGTCTGGTCAACCTACTCCAGATCCCGTCGGACTGTTTGTACTTTCGACCTTTCATATTTACAAGGTGTCATTGTGGCAGCCGAAATAACATGAGGTCGATCATACGTCGGAGCATTCTCCGCCCGGTAATTCGATCTTTTTACATAGGTCTTTACGCGGCTCGGTGTTCAAGTCGGTCCGACGCGTTTGACAAGGTGCGTCAAAGAACTCTTTAATCCGTATTTCGACATTGGGCATCGACGCGAGCGGGACGCCCTCGGGCGATCTTCTTGCCGGGAGTTGAACAGATGACTGACCGAGTAATGATTTTCGACACCACCCTGCGCGACGGCGAACAGACGCCGGGAGTCGCCCTGAACATCCAGGAAAAGCTCGAGATCGCCGAGCAACTCACGCGCTTGGGCGTGGACTGCATCGAGGCCGGGTTCCCGATCACCTCGGTGGGCGATTTCGAGGCCGTGACCCAAATCGCCAAGTCGATCCGCGGACCGAAGATCGTCGGCCTGGCGCGCACTGCTGACAATGACATCGACCGCGCCTACGAGGCGGTCAAGCACTCGTCTCGACCCTGCATCCACACCTTCGTCTCGACCTCGCCGATGCACCTACAGCACCAGTTGCACAAGACCGAGGACCAGGTGCTGCAGATGGCGCAACACGCGGTGCGGCGCGCCAAGTCCCTGGTGGACGACGTCGAGTTCTCGGCGATGGACGCCACGCGCAGCGACCTGGGTTTCCTGCACCGGATCTACACTTTGGCCATCGAGTGCGGGGCAACGGTGATCAACGTGCCGGACACCGTGGGCTATACCCTGCCCGGTGAGTTCAGCGAGCTGATTCATGGGATCATCGACAACGTGCCCGGCGCACGCGACGTGGTGCTCTCGGTCCACTGTCACGACGACCTGGGTCTGGCGGTCGCCAACTCCCTGGCCGCGATCCAGGCCGGGGCGCGGCAGGTCGAGGGCGCGATCAACGGCCTGGGCGAACGCGCGGGCAACGCCTCGATCGAGGAGCTGATCATGATCCTCGACACGCGGCGTGACCTGCTGGGCCTGGACACCGGGATCATTCACCGCGAGATCGCGCGCACCTCGCGGCTGGTTTCGCGCCTCTCCGGCTGCGTGATCCAGCCCAACAAGGCGATCGTCGGCGAGAACGCCTTTTCCCACGAGTCGGGAATCCACCAGGACGGCGTGCTCAAAGAGCGCAGCACCTACGAGATCATGAGCGCCGCGCGCGTGGGCGTCGAGGCCGGCGATGGGATCTTCATCGGCAAACACTCGGGCCGCCACGCGTTCCGCGCACGCCTGGAACAGATGGGCTTCAACCTCAGCGAACAACAGCTCGAGCGCGCTTTCCGCGAGTTCAAGGACCTGGCGGATAAAAAGAAGTCCGTGGCCGGCGCCGATCTCGAGGCCCTGGCGCTCAACGAAATCGGCCTGGTGCCCGACCAGTTCGAGCTCGATCACATCCAGAGCTCCGGCGGCACCGGCGCGATCCCGATCGCCGCGGTGCGGCTGGTGCGCAAATCCAAATCGTACGAGGCCACGGCGCGCGGCGACGGCCAGATCGACGCAATCTGCAGCGCGATCCGCAAGGCCGCCAAGTTCAAGGGCCGGCTGATCTCCTACCAGGTCAGTGCGATCACCGGCGGCATCGACGCCCAGGGCGAGGTGACGATCAAACTCGAGTCCGGCGATCAGCGGGTCTTGGGTCGCGCCATCGGCACCGACGTGATCGAGGCCAGCGCCCGGGCCTACCTCAACGCGATCAATCGCCTGGCCGGCATGCGATGAGCGCCCAGGGCATGACCCTCACCCAGAAGATCCTGGCGCGCGCCGCGGGCCTGGAGCATGTACAGCCCGGGCAGTTCGTCAACGCACGGATCGACCTGGCGCTGGCCAATGACATCACCGGACCACTGGCGATCCAATCCTTCCGCGCAATGGGCGCTGAACAGGTGTTCGACCGCGCGCGGGTGGCGCTGATCCCGGATCACTTCACCCCGGCCAAAGACATCGAGTCGGCCGAACAGGCCAAGCGGCTGCGCGAGTTCGCGGCCGAGCAGCAGATCGAGCATTACTACGAGGTCGGCCGCGCGGGGATCGAGCATGTGATGCTGCCCGAGCTGGGTCTGGCCCTGCCCGGCGAGGTGATCGTCGGCGCGGACTCCCACACCTGCACCTACGGTGCGCTGGGCGCTTTTGCCAGCGGCGTGGGCAGCACCGATTTAGCCGCGGCCATGGCCACCGGCGAGATCTGGCTCAAGGTTCCCGAGACGATCCGGCTAATTTTCCACGGCCGCGCCACAGGCTGGGTCACGGGCAAGGACCTGATTTTGGCCGCCATCGGCGAGCTGGGGGCTGACGGCGCACTGTACTGCGCATTGGAATTCTGCGGCGAGGCGATCGACGCGCTGTCGCTGGACTCGCGGCTGAGCATGGCCAACATGGCGATCGAGGCCGGGGCCAAGAACGGCGTGTTCGCACCGGATCAGCAGGTGCTCGATTACGTGCAATCGCGCGCCAAACGCGAGTTCGAGCCGCTCTACGCCGACCCGGACGCGTTCTATTGTCGCACTATCGAGTTCGATGCCTCCAAAATCGCGCCGCAGGTCGCAATGCCCAGCCTGCCGGCCAACGCGCGCAACGCCGCGGACGCGGGCGAAGTGGTGCTGGACCAGGTGGTGATCGGCTCGTGCACCAACGGCCGGATCGAGGACTTGCGGATTGCCGCTAAAATTATCGAGGGCCGCAGCATCGCGCCGGGCCTGCGGCTGATCGTAATCCCCGGCTCACCCGCCGTGCTCCAGCAAGCCCTATCTGAGGGGTTGATCACAATCTTCGTACAAGCCGGAGCAGCAGTCGGTCCACCGACCTGCGGACCGTGCCTGGGCGGTCACATGGGAATTCTCGCCGCGGGCGAGCGCTGCCTGGCGACCACCAACCGCAACTTCGTCGGCCGCATGGGCCATCCGCGCTCCGAGGTCTATCTCAGCGGGCCCGCCGTTGCCGCGGCTTCGGCCCTTGCCGGACACATTGCCCTGCCCCCGGAGCGCTAGATGAATACGCTGATTAAAGCCCCGGCGATCAAAGTCGGGGACAATGTCGATACCGACCTGATTATCGCCGCGCGTTATTTGACGACCCACGATCCGGCCGAGCTCGCCGCGCATTGCCTCGAGGACGTGCTGATCGATCTGCCGCAACGCGCGCGCAACGGCGCAGTGCTGGTGGCCGGACGCAACTTCGGCTCCGGCTCCTCGCGCGAGCACGCTCCCATCGCGCTTAAGGCCGCGGGAGTCCAGGCGGTGATCGCCGAATCGTTCGCGCGGATTTTCTTTCGCAACGCGTTCAACATCGGCCTGCCACTGCTCGAATGTCAGGGAGCGGCCGCGCAAATCCAAGACCACGCGATGCTCCAGATCGATTTATCCAGCGGCGCAATCAGCGTGGTCGACAGCGAGCTGAGCTTGCAAGCCCAGCCGCTGCCGCCGTTCATGCGCGAGCTGCTGGAGGCCGACGGTCTTATCGGCTACGTCAAAACAAGATTGGGCAAAAAATGAGCACGTATCAAATTGCGGTAGTGCCCGGCGACGGCACCGGTCCTGAGGTCGTAAACCAAGGGCTGAAAGTGCTGGCGGCCGCGGCCGAGGTCCATGGTTTTAATTACTCGTTGCAAAATCATGATCTGGGCGGCGAGCGCTATTTGGCCGGAGGCGGCCTGTTGCGCGACGACGAGCTCGAATCCCTGCGGCGTTGCGATGCGATCTACCTGGGGGCCATCGGCCATCCGGAGGTCAAGCCGGGAATTCTCGAGCAGGGAATCCTGCTGCGCATGCGCTTCGAGCTCGACCAGTACATCAACCTGCGTCCGGTCAAACTCTACCCCGGCGTGGACTGCCCGCTGAAGGACAAGGGGCCCGAGGACATCGATTTCGTGGTGGTGCGCGAAAACACCGAGGGGCTCTACTGCGGCGCGGGCGGCTTCTCGCGCCGCGGCACGCCCTACGAGGTGGCGACCCAAGAGTCGATCAACACCCGCCGCGGCGTGGAGCGCTGCGTGCGCTACGCCTTCGAGTACTGCCGCATTCACGGCCGTCGCAAACTAACGCTGTGCGGCAAAACCAACGTACTGACCTTTGCCCACGACCTATGGCAGCGCGTGTTCGACGAGGTCGGCGTAGAGTACCCGCAGATCCAGCGCGACTACGCCAACGTCGACGCAATCTGCATGTGGTTCGTTAAAAATCCGCAGTGGTTCGACGTGATCGTCACCGACAACATGTTCGGCGACATCATCACCGACCTGGGCGCGATCATCCAAGGTGGAATGGGCATTGCCGCCGGCGGCAACCTCAACCCCGAGGGCGTCTCGATGTTCGAGCCGATCGGCGGATCCGCGCCCAAGTATACCGGACAGGGTGTGGTCAACCCGCTGGCCGCGATCTGCGCCTGTCAAATGATGCTCGAGCAGTTGGGCGAGGCCGACGCGGCCGAGGCGATCGAGCAGGCGGTGCAGCGCGCGCTGGCAAACGACCTCCAGGACGTGGCCGCAGGCAAAATGGGGATGTCCACCGACGAGGTCGGCGACCTGATCGCGCGCTACGTCAGGGGTTAGCCCGGCTCACGCAACGGGCTACTTGTCGATACGCTCCACCCAGCCGTAGGGATCGGACTCGCGGCCGTACTGGTAGGCGAGCAACATGTCGTAGAAGCGCTGGGCGATCGGCCCGGTCTTGGCGTCGGCCACCTGGAAATCGTCTTCCTTGTAGCGAAAATCCCTGACCGGCGAGATGATCGCCGCGGTGCCCGTGCCGAAGACCTCCTTGAGCCGCCCGGACTTCTGCGCGTCGACGACCTCGTTGATGGAGATCATCCGCTCGACCATCTTCAGGCCCCATTCTTTGCCCAGGGTCAACACCGATTCGCGGGTCACGCCGGGCAGGATCGAGCCGGTCAACGAGGGGGTGATCACCTCGTCGTCGATCACGAAGAAAATGTTCATCGTGCCGACTTCCTCGACGTAGCGACGCTCGATGGCGTCGAGCCACAGCACCTGGGAAAATCCCAGCTCCTGGGCCTCGATCTGTCCGGCGAGGCTCGCCGCGTAGTTGCCCGAGGTCTTGGCCTCGCCCACACCGCCGCTCACCGCACGCACGTAGCGGTCGCTGACAAAGATGCTCACCGGGTTGAAGCCCTCGGGGTAGTAGGCGCCCACGGGCCCGACAATGATGAAGAACAGATAATCGTTGCTCGGACGCACGCCCAGGAACGGGTCCGTGGCGATGATCGTCGGCCGGATGTACAGCGAGCTGCCCTCGGCCTCGGGGATCCAATCGCGCTCGACCAAAACCAACTTCTTGATCGCCCGGTCGAAGATCTGCGGGTCTACCTCGGGCATCACCATCCGTTTGCACGAGCGGTTGAAGCGCGCGATGTTGTCGCGCTGGCGGAACAGGTAGATCCCGTGCTCGGCCCCGTGGTAGGCCTTGAGCCCCTCGAACACTTCCTGGCCGTAGTGCAGCACCATTGCCGCCGGGTGCAGCACGATGTCTTCGACCGGTCCGATCTTCGGCTCGTGCCAGCCCTTTGAGGGCTCGTAGCGCATGGTGAACATGTGGTCGGTGAAGATGCGACCGAATCCGAGCTGCGAGTCGTCGACCGGCTTGAGCTTGCGCTTTTCTTGCGGGAGCTGGACGAGCTTGATCTCCATGGTCTACTCCATTGATATCGCGTGAAAGGCGGGAGCTGATCCCATTGGATGTTACTATATCCAATCCGCCTGTCAATTTTGCTCGGGGGCGACTAATCGAGCCTGCGGATCAGCCTTTGAGCTGCGCCAGCTCCTCAAAGAAATAAGCCACGGAACGCAGCCCGTTGTAAAAATTCGGCAGGTGGAAGTGCTCGTCGGGCGCGTGGGCGTTCTCATCGGGCAGGCCAAAGCCCATCAGCACCACCGGCGCGTCGAGCTGCTCGGCTAAAACGGTGACGATCGGGATCGAGCCGCCCTCGCGGATGTAGTACGCCTCGGAGCCGAAGCCCTTGCTCAGAGCCCGCGCCGCGGCCTGGACCTCGGGCGAATCCGGCGGACAGAGAAACGGGCTGCCGCCGTGGAACTTAGTGACCTCAAGCCGCACGCTGTCCGGGCAGATCGAACGCACGTGGCGCTCGAACAGTTCGGCGATCTGGTCCGGGTCTTGATCGGGCACCAGCCGCATTGAGACCTTGGCCGAGGCCTTGCTCGGCAGCACGGTCTTGGCCCCCTCGCCGGTAAATCCGCAGAGCATGCCGTTGACGTCGCAGGTCGGCCGCGCCCAAGTGCGCTCGAGGGTGGTGTAACCAGCCTCGCCGTGCAGTTTCAGCGCGCCGAGCTCCGATATGTATCCCGCCTCGTCGAACGGCAGCTTGGCGAACGCCGCGCGCTCGAACTCGGTGGGTTCGCGCACCTGATCGTAAAATCCAGGGATCGTCACATGACCGCTTTGGTCGACCAGCGAGCCGACTATCTGGGCCAACACGTTGCCCGGGTTGGCCACTGCCCCGCCGAACGATCCGGAGTGCAGATCTTTGGCCGGGCCGACCAGGTCCAGCTGCATGTAGGTCAGGCCGCGCAGGCCGTAGGTGATCGAGGGGCAGCCCTTGGCGAACATCCCGCTGTCCGAGACCACCACCACGTCGGCGGCCAGCAGCTCGCGGTTCTCGGCGATGAACGCCGGCAGACTCGGGCTGCCGATCTCCTCCTCGCCCTCAAAGATCATCTTGACGTTCAGCGGCAGCTCGGACACGGCGAGGAACGCCTCGACCGCCTTGACGTGGATCAGCAACTGGCCCTTGTCGTCGGCCGAGCCGCGGGCGTAGACGTCGTCCCCGCGCACCTCGGGCTCGAACGGCGGAGAAGTCCACAGCTCGAGCGGATCTTCGGGCTGCACGTCGTAGTGGCCGTAGATCAGCACTGTGGGCGCGCCTACCGGGCCTTTGTGTTCGGCGTAGACCAGCGGGTGTCCGTCGGTGAGCATCACCTCGACGCGGTGCACTCCCGCGGCCTTGATCTGTTCGGCCAGCACCTCGGCGCAGTGCAGCATCTCGTGCTTGCGTCCCTGGTCGGCCGAAACCGAGGGGATGCGCAGCAGCTGGAACATCTCGCGCACGAAGCGCTCGGAATGATCCCGCAGATAGTCGATCACGGCCTGCACGTCACACCTCTCGGATACTGATCTTGTAGCGGACGTTGAGCTTGTTGGCCAGCGGCTCCAGGGCGTAGCTGATCAAGACTCCGAAAAACAGCCCGAAGAACGCACCGAGCAGCAAGTCCATGACGTAGTTGTTGAGCGTCTCGTTGGGCAGCGCGCGCAGGGCGTGGTACAGCCCCAGTCCGACAGTGCTCGAAACGCACCAGTTGACGATCGCCCTGAAGCGCCGCGCCTTAAGCAGCGCGTCAACCCAAATCGCGAGCAACACCAGCAGCGGCCCGATGATCAGAAACGGCCACAGCGGATAGTACGGCCGGTAGAGCTGTACGCGCAGTTCGCTCTCCAGCTCTTCGCCGAGTCGATCGTTGCGCAGAAAGTAGCTACGGTTCGCTGCGAGTTTAATCGGCAGCACAGCGGTGGTCTGCACCTGATGGTGGTAGCCGCGGGTCCGGCGGTAGAACTTGCGGCGTTGCCGCACCTCCTTGAACTCGCCCTCGAAGGTCCGCTGACCGCCGCCGCGATCGCCCAGCACCAGGGACCAATCGCCCTGCATCTCGTAGCGCGCTTTCTCGGGCAACAGGAAACGGCCTTGGACCACCATCCTGTATTTGCCGGGCTTCACGCTCGAGAGGTCGATTTGCTCCATGCGCCCGATGGTCTGATCGAAGACATCGGTGCCGAATGAGATGCCGCGCAGCAGCGGCAGCACGCTGAAGACCAACAGCGCCGCAGCCAGGCCGTAGAGCAGCTTGCGCCACGGTCCCTTGAAATACTCGAGGTTGAAACGCACCAGCAGGTAACACGCCAGTCCGATCAGACATAGTCCGAGCAGCACGAAACCCACGGTCTCGACCTTCTGCAGCAACGCGACCTTTCCCGCGCCGATCAATTCCTCGATCGTCTTCATTTCCTCGGGCGTAGCCGTTGCGGCCGCCGCCTCCGCGGGCTGCTCCCCCTCGGGCGCGGCCTGTTCGCCCTCGAGATCTGTTCGCTCGGGAAGCTCCTCGATCTGCGCGCCCGCCTCGTATTCCTCGGCCGAGGTCTGCTCCTCTTGTCCCATGGTCTCAAGCACGAAGTCGTCGGACTGAGCTGCGCCCTGCTCAGATTCGGAGGGCTTGGGGGCATCAGAAGCCTGCTCGGCGTCGGCCGCCTGCTCCGTCTCGGCCGCCTGCTCCGTCTCGGGGGCCTGCTCGGCATCAGAAGACTGCTCGGCGTCGGCCGCCTGCTCCGCTTCAGCGGCCGGCTCGTCGGCCATGATCTCGATCTTGGTCGTTTTGTTCAGCGGGTAGGTGACGATGTATGTTGCCAGACCGATGACCAGAAACGACAGAAGGAAGATCAGCAACGGCATAAACAGTGACGCCGTCTCCTTGGTGCTGGGCATCTCGCCCTTGCCGCTGGTGCGACGGATCGTCTTGGGCTGATCGGACTTGGGACGCGGCTTGGGCTGCGCCACGGGCTGTTGCGGCTGATCGGGCACGACAGGCTGCGTCGGTCGGGTCTTCGCGCCCGGGGCTGTGCCCGGTGCTGCGGCGGCCTTACGGCGCTTGTTGCCCTTCCCCTTCTTGGCCATTGATTCCTCCAACGTCGACCGGCGCAATGTCCGGTCCCTATCCATGGCGCAGCGGCCTGCGGCCGCTTATTGTCTCAGATCTCGGTCTTCAGCCTGCGATCCTTGACCCGCTCATTTTGATAATCGGGCAGTAGCATCGGACTGATCTTTTCGGCCGCGATCTCCGCGGTCGCGAGCGCCTCATGATAGCGCCTGACGTGATCCAATGACAGGGGCGAGTCGGTTGCTCCATCCGCGGCAAAAGCTGCCGCGCTACGGCCCGCGATGCGGCCGAAAACAGTCACGTCGAGCAGGCTGTTTCCCATCAGCCGGTTCTCGCCGTGCACACCGCCTCCGACCTCGCCGGCGATGAACAGCCCGGGCAGATTGCACGAGGTGTCGGCGCGGTAGACCATCCCGCCGTTCTGGTAGTGCAACGTGGGGTAGATCAGCATCGGTTGCTTGCTGATGTCGATGCCGTAGCGCTTGTACATGATGTACTTGCCCGGGAATTCGCGTTTGACCGTGCCCGCCCCTCTGAGCACTTCGATCATCGGACTGTCCAACCAGCAGCCGATTTTGCCCGTGGGGGTCGGCACGCCGTTGCCCTGCTCGGTGCACTCGCGGATGATGCTCGCCGCCTCCACGTCGCGCGGCTCGCGCTCATTGACGAACTGCTCGCCTTTGGCATTGAGCACGTTGGCCCCGGCTCCGCGCACCTTCTCGGTGATCAGAATCCCCTCGGCCTGCTCGGGGTAGACCGCACCGGTGGGGTGATACTGCACCGCGTGCAGGAAGCACACCGGCACACCCGCGCGATAGGCGATCACGATCCCGTCGGCCGTGGCGCCGTAGTGGTTGGTGGTCATGAACCCCTGGATGTGCAGCCGCCCGGAGCCGCCGGTGGCCAGCACCGTGGCGCGCGCACGGACCGTCAACAGCTCGTGGGTCTCGAGGTTCATCAGCACCGCGCCCGCGCACTTTCCGCGCTCATCGAGCAGCAGCTCGATCGCCGGAGAGAACTCGATCACGCGGATCTTGTCCGATTGGTTACGCGCCTCGTCGCGCAGGGTGCGCATGATCTCCGCGCCGGTGATGTCCGCGGCGTAGTGCATCCGCTTGCGACAGGTGCCGCCGCCGTGCATCGTGCGCAGCCGACCGTCGTCTTCCTTGCTCATCAGGCAGCCCAGCGACTCCAGCCAGCTGATCACCAGCGGCGCCTCGGAGACCAACGTCTCGACCAATTCGGGCGTATTTTTAAAGTGCCCGCCGCCCATTACGTCGAGGTAGTGCGCCGCCGGGTTGTCCTTGTGCCCCTTGCTTGCGGCCTGGATTCCGCCCTCGGCCATCATCGTGTTGGCGTCGCCGTGGCGCAGCTTGGTGGCGATCAGCACCTTGGCCCCGGCCTGGGCCGCCAGCAGCGCAGCCGATGTGCCCGCGCCGCCGCCGCCGATCACCAGCACGTCGGTCTCGTAGTCCGTCTGCGATAGGTCGATCGCGTCGGGGTCGATCCGCGAGTACGATTCGAGCTGCTCCGCGACCTCGTGGCACAGCGCGTAGCCCGCGCTGGGGCCGACTTGCAACGGCCGGCGCCCCTCGGAGCGGTAGTCCGGGTGAAACTCGAGGCGCTTCTGGCGTTGATCGAGACTCAAGGTCTCGAAATGCTCGCCCGCAAGCGCTCTCTGGACGCGCTGGGGCCGCGTGGCCTCAACGCGTTTGATCGAATCCATCAGCTCAGCGGTGTATCCCATTGCTCGCTCGCTCCCTTTAGAACTGCTCGCCCGCGGGCGGCGTCCAGTCGTCTTCGGTCTCCATCGGCTCGATCGTTCGCGCGGTGTAGGTCCGACGCATCGTGGACTCGTCCATCGCCTTGAGCTGTTCGAGCTTGTCTTGATGCCCGCCCTGCTCGATCGTTTCGCAGACCTCGGTCAGGTGTTCCGCGCGCGGGATCAGGTGTACTCCGGCCAGCCGCCGCGCCAACTCCGCGATGTGGTACTGCGCCAGCTCCGCCGGACAACGCGCGGTGCACAGCCCGCACATCACGCAATCGAAGCTCAGCTCGGCGCATTTTAAAATATCGCCGCGCAACGCCGCGCTGATGTACTCCATCACCTCGATCTCCATCGGGCAACTCTTGGTGCAGGTGTTGCACCCCATGCAGCGCTGCAACTCCGGGTACAGCGCGCTGAGGGTTTGGGCCGTGGGCTCAAGCTTCGTTACGTCGTACTGGGCGCGGTTGGCCGGGAAGAACGGAATCTGGGCGATGTACATATCGGGCTGCACGATCGTCTGGCAGGCCAGTCCGATCTCGACCCGGTAGCTGCCCGGAACGCGCCACAGCGTACCGCAGGCGCCGCAAATTCCGCCGCGGCAGCCGCATCCGCGCACCAGCTTATAGCCCGCATACTCGAACGCCTTCTGGATCGTCAGGCTGCCGGGCACCATGTAGCGCTTGCCCATGATGAAAATCGGCACCAGCTCGTCAGCAGTCTGCGGCGGCGTCTTGGTCTGAATTTCGTCCATCGCTATTCTCCTCGCATCGGTCCGGCTCTCACCAGACGATGAAGATCCCGATCATGATCCCGAACGCCAACGCGGCGAGCACCATGAAGTAGTTGTCGAGTTTGCTCACCAGCGGATTGGGCGGGATCATCTCCTCCACGCGCTCGTCCACGATGTAGTCCTTGAGCTCGGTGTCGACCTGCGGGCAGGAGAGCACGCAGGCCCAGCACTGTTCGCAGTCCTCGTCGACCAACGTCTCCAGCGCCATGCTCGTGCGCTGGCCCGTGCGGTCCACGCGCTCGGTCTCGCGCCGCAGCACGGGGCAGGAGTCGATGCAGTTGCCGCAGGCCACGCAGCCTTGGTCGAAATCGACGCTGTCCTCGCGCAGATCGAGCCGGTGGTAGGGCTCGATGCCGCGGCTGAGCAGACGGAAGCGCGCCACGGGCGGAAACTTGGTGTCGAGAATCTCGTCGGCCACGACCACTTTCTGCGGGTCAAGGGGCTCGACGTGAAAGCGGCTGACAGTCATGTTTCGTCCTCCGCGACTATCGGCGGTTTTTCCATGTAGGCCGGATGGCACTTGACGCAGGGCTGTTTGTCCTCGCTGTCCATGTCGGCCAGGAACATTCGCATTCGTCCGTGCAGCACGCCGTTGTGGCAGCGTCGGCAGCTGCGCTCGCTGGGCAGACCCAGCACTTTGCCCGGATGGTTCTGCGGGTCGGCGTCAAGGTGGCACGCGGCGCAGGACATCGGGTTGCTGGTATAGAGGTTGACGTTCTTATCCGCATTGGACGGATCGGCGTAGAACCGGTCGTGGCACTGGGCGCAGTGGCCCAGACGCGCGCGCTGTAAAAATTCCAGCTCCTCGTGCTCGACCTGGATTTGGCCGAGGTTGATTTGCTCCAACCTGCGCTCGAGCTCCGGGGTCCAGGCGCGCACCTGGAAGTGCCGCTGATGGCTGAAGCGCAGGCCGATGACGCGCAGCCGGTCGCTGAGCTCGAGCAGCCGCTGCCCCTTGATTTCGTCGGTCTCGAGAATCTTGTAATGGCAGCGCAAACACAGCTCGTCCGCGTACTGCGGACCCTCGCGCGGGGCCTGCATGCGCGGCGGGTTGGTCAACTCGTCAAACCCGCGGCCCGCGCGCACTGCCACCAGCTCAAAGAAGTTGATCAACTCCTTGTCCGTATGGCACTCCAGGCAGTTGACGTGGGCCTCGCTACGCAGGTTTTTCACGTACGGCTCGTGGGCCGTGGATTCCAAATCAATGGGCTGGTACGGACCGCGCTGATGGTGGCACTTAAGGCAGAAATCGTTGGCCTGGTTGTACTGCACCATCGCGCTGAGCCCGACCACTCCCAGCAGCAGCAGGCCCGCGAACACGGCAAACGGATTGACCGCCATGGCCAGGGCCCAGGCGCGGTCAAGCACGCGGCGCAACGCGCTCACGCCTCAAGCTCCAGCGCGGTCGGCGCGATCACCAGGCAGCCGCGGCGCTCGTCGAACTCGATGGTCAGCATGCCGCGCACGCGCTCGCCGTTCCCCGCGCGTCCCCACCAGACCAGCTCGACGTCGAAGTCAACGTCTTTGGCGGCCAGCTCCGCGGGCGCGGGCCAGGGCCGGGCCTCGGCGAACGGTCCGCAATTCTTCCTGCCCACTGCGTCGGCAAGTCCCACGCATCCCGGGGCCAACCCCTGGGTAATCACCGCCCTGCCCTGCAGCTCGCGTCCGGCAAGCTTGAGCGTCAGTCTGCGGCCGTCGCGGATATTCAGCCGCGCGGCGGTCGCCGCCGGGATCAGCAGCGGAGTGTCGTGGGCAATCTCAGCAAGCCACTTGCAACGCGCCAGCTCACCGCGCATCACGTTGCGCTGATAGACGATCGGCAGCAGCTCGCGGTCGCTGACAGCGGGCAAGGCGCTCGCCGTCTCCAGCCCTTGGGCCAGGTGCGCGCGGCCGTCCGGCGTGGGGAACCCCGCATTGCGGAAGTGTCCGATCACCTCGCGTTCGGGGCGCATGGGTAAAGCGCCCGCAGCAACGGCCGCCTCAAAGCTCTGCGTCTCGACCAGCGGTCTCAGCTGCTCGAGAGTCGCCTCGAACCACTGGGCCTCGGGCTCGATCTGCAAACCGCGCAGCAGCGGCCCCAGGTCCGACTGCTCGCAGAGCATGTTCAGCGCATCGCGCAACGGCAACGCAACGCCCATGGGC
>JAVCCG010000104.1 GCA_030765605.1 Candidatus Alcyoniella australis | reverse complement strand
GCGGTACTCGGCAAGGATCTGTTCTTTCTTGCCCTCAACCGAGGTCTGCAAGATCGCGGTCTGGCTCAGCATATCGCTCAGGTGGCTCTCCTCGAGGCTGATCTCGCCCAGCAGCCGCGAGCGCTCGACCGGATCACGCAGCCGGTCGATCGAGGCGCGCAGCACTCCGGCGCGAGTCAGGCCCTTGCGGCATTCTTCCTCGATCGTACTCAGACGATCGCGGGTGACGGTGAGGATCGGGAACAATTCACCGCTTTGCAGGACGTCGATCTGCTCACGGATATCGAGGGTCAGCTCGCGGGCCTCCTCGAGGTCGGAGCGCAGCACGTTGATCATTTTGGCGGCGTCGTACAGCCGCCGCACGCGGGGATCGCGCGAGACCCAGACCGCAGCGTCGACCGGGATCACGCTGAGCTGCTGCACCGCGTCGGGGGGGATCTGATCGTAGCCCCGGCCGTACTCCACGAGCTCGATGCGGTCCGCGTCGTTGGACAGAGCCGTACGGCCCTGGCGCAGCTCGGCGCCGAGCTGGCGGTATTTCTGCTGCAGGCTGCGGTACCAATCTTCGGCCCCTTGGAAATCCTCGACCTGGGCGTAGACGTCGCCGATCAGCAGCTCGGCCTCGGGAATCAGCGGGCTGTGCGGGTCCGAGGCGATCACCGCGCTGAAGCTCTGCAGCGCCTCGCCCTCAAGCCGTACCAGGCTGCGCTCGATCTCGTCGAACACGCGGTCCATCGCCTGGATCTCGACGTCGAACTCGCCAAGCTGCTCCTCGTATTGGCCCAGGTCGGTCTTGGGCGGCAGGTTGAGCATCGAGGCGTAGACCACGTCGTACATCGCCTGGATCTCGGCCTGCTTGCTGCGTTCGGAGGTCAACTGGGCCAGGATCGAGTCGTTGCGCGTAACGTAGACCCACATCGTCTCGTACTGCGCCCGGCGGTAGTTGTCGGAATTTTCAGCGACCATGCCGTAGAACTGCACGGCCCGGCCGAACTCGCCGCGCTTGTAGTAGATGCGGCCCAGGGCCATTCCGGCCTCGGAGAGCACTTTCTCTTTGCCCGCCGGGTCGCCCTGGATCGCGGTCATCAACGATTCGAAATGAAGGGTCGCCTCGTCGACTCCCGACTTCTTGAGCTTGGCCACGCCGATGAAGTACTGCGCCTCGGCCCAGTACTTCTGCTCGGGACGAATCCGGCTGAGCACTTCCAGGCTGGTCTCCAGGTCGTTCTGCTGGTAGTGGCCCTTGGCGATCAGGTACAGGCCCAGACCGCCGTCGTCCTCTTCGGTCGAGGCGCTGAGCAGGCTGGTGTAATGCAGGTCGGCCGAGACATAGTCGCGCAGGGCGAGGTCGACCTCGATCAGACGCAGCAGCGCGGGAACGGCGAACGGATTTTGCAGACCAAGATCGTCGACCAGCCGGTTGAGGTACAGCTGGCTGCTGTTGTAACGGCCGATCTGGTACAGCGCCTCGCCCAGAATGTAGAGCGCTTCGTCGTAGCTGTTCAGCTTGTTGGACAGGCGGTGGTTGCAGATGCCGAACATCACCTCGGCGGCCTGCTTGTAATCGCCTGTCTTGAAAAAGAACTCTTTGCCCTCGACGAAACGTTGGCGCAGCACGATCAGGTCGCGCTGCTCGACCTCGGTATCGAGGTTCTGCTGTAGCGGGTACAGACGCGTCTCCAGGTTGGCCACGGCCGAGCGCAGCTTGACGATCTCAAGATCGAAATCGGAGATCAGCACCCGCTCCGAACTCTGCTCCTGGCAAAACGCCGGAGCGGCCGCGAGCAGCACCAAGCCCAATATCAGAGTCGAGACGAGCGGCGCCCTGTTCATCGATTATTCCGCGAGCTTCTTTACGTCCACCCGCAGGCGGCTTTTAAGGGTGCTCAGCGTGCCTCCCTTGTCGTAGGAGGTGATTGCCAACACAACCGGCTTGTCTTCGTCCACGCTGAAGCTGTAGCGGCTTTTGACCTTAAACAGGTAATCGTTCATGTAGCTGAAAACGCCGTAGCCGCGGCCTTGGAATACCAGGTCGATGGTCAGCAAATGCTCGCCGGGCAGCACGGCTCCCTCGTAAACCATGGTATCCTTGAGCTTGTCCAGCTCGCCGTCGGTGTTGCTTTTGTTAAACACCTCGAAACCGTCGAGGGTATAGCGGATGTTCTGCAGGGCGAACGCAGAGCTGACCTCTTGGGTATGGGTCAGCTGGATCTGGATGATCGCCAACGAACCGTACATCACCTGGTCGCGCAACTGCAGCAGTCGGGCTTTGGCATCGAAGATCTGGTCGCGCAGGTCGTCCAGCTCGTCCTCGAAGGCCAACAGCTGCTGGTTGGTCACCCTGGTGACGGTTACTCTGGTTTGTACTTGAGGGCTGCCGGTCGTCTCGCCGGATCCCTCCTGCTCGTCCTCGTTCTGAGCCATCGCCGTGGGTCCCAGGGCAAGGCCGAGGACCGCAAACACGGCGACCAGCGCCAGAATCGAGGCCGGGCGAACAACAACGCGCCAGCGGACCCGCTCAGAATGCACCGGTCTTACACCTCCGGTAATATGCAATTCGGACAACACCTTCATCAGCAATTCTTCGGGAAGGCTCGTCAGAATAGGCGTCCACTATAACTCTGTTCCGGCCCCGGTTGGTTCCGATTTTTACAACCCCAGGTTGGCTACCAATAATACAAAACGCTCATACGCGATGAGCGAAAATAACAACAATCGAAGTGTACGGCCTGGGACTCGCGCGTGTCAAGGAATAAAGTCCTTGTTATCACACAATGGTAGGCACTTCCGCTCATAATGGCGCCTCAATCTTCAAGTCGTCCCGGGCCGCAACGATCACCGACTCTTGGCTTTAAAGAATTTGCACATCCGCGACTCACAATCTGTAAGACAGCTACCAAAAACGAAAAGATCCACGTTCACCCCAGGTTCGTCCGAACCCTTGACAATGGGTAGTTCGTAACTATGTTTCCATCAGCAGGATAGACCAAACTAAAAGACCGAGGAGGTGAAAATAATGTCAATCATCAGATGGAATAATAACGACCTGGACTGGCCCGCCAGGACTCTTTCGAGCCTGCTTGGCGATCCGTTCCTCTCCGGACCTCTGAGCAACGGCAGCTCCTTGCTGCCCACCGACATCCATCACAGCGAGCACGAGATCGTGCTCACATCCGAGGTGCCCGGCCTGACCAAAGAGGAAATCGAGATCAGCGTTGAGAACGACATCCTGACCATCAGCGGCGAGAAAACCGGCGAGTCGCAGAGCAACGAACAGAACTGTTACTGCTCGGAACGTTCCTACGGTAAATTCGAGCGCCGGTTCGTGCTCCCCCAGAGCGTCGACCGCGATAAGATCACGGCCGAGGTTCACAACGGTTTGCTGAGCTTGACCCTGCCGATAAGCGAAAAAGCCAAGCCGCGATCGATCGAGGTCAAAGTCAGCTAAGGAATGTTCGAACCAACCGGGGATTTTATCAAGGGTCCCCAGCCAATCCGCCTAGATAAGCCCCCTACCCCGCGACGGCCCGCAAGGGTCGTCCGGGGCTTTCCCGATTTGTCGAGCCGTCTTGACAGCGCCCGAGGGCTCGCATAAGTTGCGCCGAACATCAACAGTGGATGATCACGGTCAAATGGGTAATGGCAAGGCAATTCTGGCTCTGGCCGACGGCCGGATCTTCCAGGGCACAGCCTTCGGCGCCCGGGGCGAGGCCGTGGGCGAGGTGGTGTTCAACACCAGCATGACCGGCTACCAAGAGATCCTCACCGACCCCAGCTACGCCGGACAGATGGTCTGCATGACCTACCCCTTGATCGGCAATTACGGGATCAACTCCGAGGACGTCGAATCAACCACGCCCCAGGTGCAGGCGCTGATCGTGCGCGAGGCCTCGACCCATCCCTCCAGTTGGCGCAACCGCGGCAGCCTGGGAGACTACCTAGTCCAGCACGGAATCGTGGGCATCGAGGGCATCGACACCCGAGCGCTGACCAGGCACATCCGCGATTGCGGCGCCCAGACCGGCGTGGTCTCGAGCATCGACCCTGACGCGCAGAGCCTGGTGAAAAAGGCCCACGACGCGCCGACCATCGAGGGCGTCGATCTGGTCCAGGGAGTCACCTGCCGCTCGCCCTACATGTGGAACCAGGGCGACTGGAGCATCGCCCGCAGCTACGAGAATTACCCACGCGGCGTGGCCAACGAACCGCAGTTCAAACGTACCTATAAGGTCGTGGCCTACGATTTCGGCATCAAGTTCAACATTCTGCGCCTGTTGACCGCCGCGGGCTGCGAGCTGACCGTGGTGCCCGCCGCTTTTGACGCCGAGCGCGTCCTGGCCATGGAGCCCGACGGAATTTTCCTCTCCAACGGCCCGGGCGACCCGTCGGCCGTGCCTTATGCGGCCCAGGCCGTGCGACGTTTTATCGAGGCCGGCATCCCGCTGTTCGGCATCTGCCTGGGCCACCAGATTCTCGGGCTGGCTTTGGGCGGCAAGACCTACAAGCTCAAGTTCGGCCATCACGGCGGCAACCACCCGGTAATGGACCTGACCACTAATAAGGTCGAGATCACCGCCCAGAATCACGGGTTCGCCGTGGACGTGGAGAGCTTGCAGGGGCTGGCCGAGCTGACCCACGTCAACCTCAACGACCAGACGGTCGAGGGCATGCAGCTCACCGGACGTCCGGTGTTCTCAGTGCAATACCACCCCGAGGCCTCCCCCGGCCCCCACGACCCGTCCTACCTGTTCGCGCGTTTCATTGAGAACATGCGCCGGGAAAAAGACGCCTGACCGCATCGTAGCTCGAATTCCAGTACAATCGAATCGTGGGTTTTTTTAGCAAGCTTCGGGACAAGACTCGGCCGCAATCCGACGCGCCGCAGGTCGAACCGATCAGCGACGAAGATTTCGAGCAGCGGGTTCTCAAATCCGCGCGGCCGGTCCTGGTTTTTCTCTGGTCCAGCACCTGCCCCTACTGCGCCAAGATGGCGCCCAACGTCAAGAACGTCTACAGCCGCACCCGCCATCTGCTCGACGCGTTTCACGCCAACGTGGCCGATGCGCCGCACATCGCGGCCTGGGCCCAGGTGCGCTCAGTGCCGACCACCGTGCTGGCCATCAACGGCAAGATCATCGAGATCGTCGGCGGATTCAAACCCGAGCAATACCTCGAAGAACTGATCCAGACGCGCCTGGCATTGCCGCAATACAATGCCAATCACCCAGGGTAAACCCCGGAGTGACCGCAAGGTTGATGTCGGTTATAGTAGCGGGCACCACAACAAGGATTAGCTAAGCATTGCCCGACTCTACGCGCGTCATCGCTTTTGGCCGTAGCGCCCTGTCACAACGCGGGCGCGCTCCGCTTGAGCTGCAGCTCGAGGTCACCAACCTGTGCAACTTCAACTGCGCGATGTGCCCGCGCGCAGCCATTGAGGCGCCCGAGCGCGAGATGACGCAAGAGGTCTTCGACGCGGTGCTGCGCTCCCTGGGCTCGTACGTGGCCGAGATCGGCCTGACGGGCTGGGGCGAGCCGCTGACTCACCCCTCGCTGGTGGATTGGATCGAACAAATTAAGGCGCTGGAGCCTCGGCGCAAGGTGCGGCTGACCACCAACGGCGCGCTGCTGAGCGAACAGATGATCCAGCGGCTGGTCGACTCGGGCCTGGACTCGATCTCGATCTCCATCGACGACACGGAGCCGGAGGCGGGCATCGGCCATCCCGGCGGCCGCTCCGTGGCCCAACGGATCGAACTGCTCTGCGTACGCGCGGCCGGCGGCGCGCCGCGCATCGTGCTTCAGCCCATGATCCAACCCGATTGCTCGCAGCGCATCGAGCGCGTAATCGAGCTGGCGCGCAGGGTAGGAGCCGACGCGGTCAACCTGGTGCGCCTGGACGTGACCCTCGATCCGGATCTCGATCGACCGGATTTGGCCGAGGAGCGACGGATCGTGGCCCAGGCGCGGGACTACGGCCACGGCCACGGCGTGCGCGTGGTCTCGGTCAACAACCTGCCCTACCTCGCTCTGGCCAACCACTTCGACCGGCATTGCGTCCGCAACTTCTACCACGCCTACGTCAACGTGGACGGCGAGCTCACACCGTGCTGTCGGCTGCGCTCGCACGCCCTGGGCAGCCTGCTCGAACACGACCTGGCAACGCTGTGGCGCGGCGCGGAGTTCGAGCGCTTCGTGCGAGAACGGCACCGGGTCTGCGCGGTCTGCGACGGGCTCAAGCGGCAACAGCGCGACCCGCGCGGCACAGGAGCTAAGAGATGAGAGTCCAGCTGATCGAGCCGCCCGCGCGCTATCCAGGGTGCGATGTTGACCAGCGCACGCCCGAGCGGTTGTTCGGCTGCGCCTTTGAGCTGTACCACATGCCCGACTTGGCGCAGTTGCAGTTGCTGTCGATCGTGCGTCAGGCCGGGCACGAGATCGACTTTCTCGACGCCACCCTCGAACAGCTCGACGCCGCAACGTTCGAGGAGCGCGTAGCAGCCTTTGCCCCGGACGCGCTGGTGCTGCACGGCGTGCTGCTCTCCAAACCGGTCGATTGCTACTGGATCGCGCGGCTGCTCGATCTGGCGCCCGCAACGCAAATCTTCGTCTACGGCCCGGAGCCGACCCGCGTACCCGAACAGTTCCTGCTCGACCAACGCGTGATCGTACTGCGCGGCGAGGCTGACCTCAGCCTACCCGCGCTGCTCGCGGGCGAAGTGCATCAGGGAGTCTCGCGGCTGGTCAACGGCGCGCCCGAGCATGTGCCCTCCGAGGGCCGAATCGTGGATTTCGAGAGCCTGCCCGCGCCGGACTGGGATATCGAGCCGCTGCGCAGGTTGCGCCACAAGCTGCGCAACCCCAAATTTCGCGTGCCGCCCCAGGCCAACCTGTTGCTCTCCCGCGGCTGCGCCTATCGCTGCTTGTTCTGCGTGCCGATCTCGCTGAGCTTCGCCCGCGAACAGGAGCACCTGAAAAACGCCGTTCGCAAGCCGCCGGTCTCGATGCTCTCGGCCGCCACGGCCATCGAGCGCTTCAAGCAGCTCGCGCAATGGGGCTACCGCTCAGTGATGGTGGTCGACGATCAGTTCCTTTGGGCACAGCCGCGCACGCTGGAGATCTGCGAGGGGATTGCTGATTTAAAGCTGAGCTGGGGCTGCCTGTCGCGCGCCGACTTTCTGCAGGACCTGCAGGTGGCGCAGGCCCTGGCCGACGCGGGCTGCGAAAGCATCGACATCGGCGTGGAGAGCCTGTCCCAGGACACGCTGGACTACGTGCGCAAGGACCTCAAGGTCGAGCAGGTGCACACGGCGGTGCATAACCTGCGCAGCGCGGGCATCCGCCCTAAGATCAACATCGTGATCGGCGCCAGCCCGTTTGAGACCGAGGCGCGAATCATCGACAGCGTGCGGCAACTGCAAAAGATGGGCGCCTCGGAGGTGATGTTCTCGATCGCCACGCCGTTCAAGGGGACCGAGTTTTATCGGCTGTGCCGCGAACAGGGCTATCTCAAGGACCAGGGCGAGGCGATCAACCCGATGGGCAAGGCGATGATCGGCTATCCGCCGCCGGGCCTTTCCGCGGAGGGGCTCGAGGCGGCCTCCAAGCGGGCCTATCGCGCGTTCTACCTGAGCCCGCGCTTTATCTTCAATCGGCTCAAATCGGTACGCAGCCCCGCCGACCTGCTGGCCGACGTTAAAACCGCGCTGCGGATTCTGCGCTGAGATGGACGTCTCGATCCTGGTCCCGGTTCACAACGATCAACAGCACCTCGAGGCCTCGCTGGCCGCGACATTGGGCCAGCAGACTCGGCTGAGCTTCGAGGTGATCGCAATCGACGATGGCTCCATTGACGATTGCCCGCAAATCCTACAGCGGATCGCCGCGACCGAACCACAGTTACAGGTGATCTCCAAGCAGGCCGGGGGCGAGGCCGGCGCTCTCAACGCCGGGCTGGAACAGGCGCGCGGAAAGCTGGTCGCGATCCTCGAGGCCGACGTCGAGGCTGAGCCGGACTGGCTCGAGGCGACCGCCGCGGCCCTGGACGATCCGCAGGTAATCGGAGCGGGCGGCGTGCTGCTCACACCGCGCAAGGATAGCTGGATCGCCCGCATCGCAGGGTACGAGGTCGAGTACCGTCAAGACCAGGTACAGCGCTTTGTGCCGCACATCACCAGCGCCAACGCGCTGTACCGCCGCGAAGCGTTCCAGATCGTCGGCCGTTTTAACGAGCAGCTGGTCAACTCCTGCCTGGACGTCGATTTCAACCAGCGGCTGACCGCCGCGGGGTACAAGCTGGCATTCGTGCGCCAGGCCCGGGTGCGCCACCACTACAAGGGTTCGTTCCTCGATTATCTCAAACGGCAGTACGCCTACGCGCGCTTCCGCCCCTTCCTGCGCAACCTGCACCTCTACAAGCGCGACGTGTGGATCTCGCTCCAGTTGGTTCTTACTTTGGCGACGCTGGCAGCCCTTGTCCTGGCCTGGATTACGCCCTGGCCGTTCGTGGGCCTGCTGATCGCCACGCTGCTCTCCAGCGTGCCGCCGGCGATCAGGGTCTTTGCCAAACACCGCGACCCGGTGCTGCTGGTGTTTCCGCTGGTGATGCCGGCGCGCAATGTCGCCGGGCTGCTGGGCTTGGCCCGCGGCTATTGGGCCCGGTGGTGGAGTTCTGATTAAAACCAGCCTGCGGCGCGGCGGTCGAAGTAGCCCGAGGTGGTGATCTTTTCGAGGCGGAACAGCACTTTGAACATCAGCGGCGCGAACACCAGGTTCAGGCCGATCTGCGGCAACAGCAGCTTGAGGTCGACCAGGGCCAGCAGGTCGCTGCCCGTGGGCACCACGTAGATCATCACCAGTGCGGCCAGCAGCTTGGCCAGCAGGGTGATCAGCAGCACCGAGACCAGTTGGAACGACAGCGAGCGCATATAGAACAGCTTACCCAGCACCCGCATGGCGTAGAAAATCAGCACGAAGACCAACACGTACTGGCCGAATACCTGGCCCGAGAACAGATCGACCACGTAACCCAGGCAGAAGGCGATCAGCCCGCCCCAGATCGGGTTGCGGAAGATCCCCATGTAGATCACGCAGATCAGCGCCAGATCGGGCGCCACACCGAAAATCGGCAGGTGCTGCCAGAGCATGCTCTGCAACCAAACCGCGAGCACGCCGACGGTCAGGAATGACAGCGCCTTGATCAAGGGACGCCGCCCGTGCCCTGAGCCGGCAACGCGGGCCCGGCAGACTGCTCGTCCTGGGGTGTGTCAGCCGTCGGCGGTAGGACAAGTCCTGCGCGCGGCCGATAGAGCTCGCCATCGATCTGCGGTATCTCGCGCAGGTCGATCACCTGTTGCGGCGGCAGTTGAATCAACGCCTCCTCCAGGCTGCTGAAGTCGACCGCCGGCTGCACCTGGACCAGTTGGGTCAGGCCGTCGGGCGCCTTCTCCACGCGTACGACCACGCCGACCAGCAATCCCTTGGGCACTACCGTGCGCGGGCCGAACCCGCTGCTCACTACGCGGTCGCCCAAGGCCACGTCGAGGCTCTGCTCGAGAAACGCGAACTGGCACAGGTCGGAGCTGATCCCCTGGATCAGCCCGCGGGCCCGCGAGCGCTGGTCGATTGCGTCCACGGCGCTGCGTTGGTCCACGATCAACGTGACCACGCAGACGCTGGCCGCGGCCTGGGTGACGAAGCCGGCCAGGCCCTCGGGGGTCAGCACGGCCAAGCCCGGCTCCACGCCGTGGTCCGTGCCGCGGTCGAGGATGATCGTGCGGTGTTCGCCGACCACGCTACGGGCGATCACCTCGGCCGGCAGCAGCTCGCCTTGGTAGCTGCGCAGAAATCCGAGCTGCTCGCGGCAGCGCTCGTCGGCCTTCCCCTGCTCCACCAGCTGATCGATGTGCATCCGCAGCTCGGCGTTGACCTCGAGCAGCCGCTGGTTCTTCTGCTTGACCTCGACCAGCGCCAAGTAGCGCGACCACAGCCCGGCAAGCTTGGAAAACGGCCAGTCCAAAGCGTGGTTGACCGGCCGGTAGACCGCGAGGATCGCCCTGTCGACCACCCGCAGCTCGGACTGCTCGTCCAGCCGGCCGCCTAAAAGCTGCAGGCCGAGCAACACCAGCACAACGGCCAGCAGTAAAATGCGAAATCGTCTGAACAGTTCCTTCATCAACGGCCGATCCGATCTTGAGGACGAGAGGTCGGACATTATCGTCATCGCAGCCGGTCAAGATCAAGCTCGGCTTGAACCGCCATGGGCGCGATGATAACTTTGCCGCCCTGATTACGTCCCCCCGGTGGGGTGATATCATGGAACACTGACGCTGCATGGAAATTCAATGGACGACTCGCTATTCCAAACGGTCAGAGACGCGCTCTACCCCTGCGACGATCCGCGGCTGCAACCGTTCGTCGAGCGGCTGCGCGCACGCTTTAAAACCGGACTGCTGGCCATCGTGTTCTACGGCAGCAAACTCGACCCGGTCACCGACACGCCGACGAGCTTCTACGATTTCTACCTGATCAGCGACAGCTACCGTAAGCTGCACGCGGGTTCGCGCGGCCAGGCGCTGCTCAACGGCCTGCTGCCGCCCAATATCTATTACGAGGACCTGGGCGCGGGGATGGCGTGCAAAGCGTGCTCGATCAGCCTCGAGCAGCTGCGCGAGCAGGTGCGGCCCGGAGCCAAGGACTTCTACCACCGCGGCCGCTTCAGTAAGCGCTTCTGCGTGGCCTGGGCCGCGAACCAGGACGCGGTTGACGAGCTGACCCAGATCTGGCTCGACGCCAGCGATTCGCTGCTGGCCCAGGCGCTGGTGCTGTGCGGCAACCGCTTCGAGATCCAGGACTTCAGCAAGGCGCTGCTCAAGCTCAGCTATCTGGGCGAGGTGCGGCCCGAGACCGACGACAAGATCGAGCAGCTGTATGAGGCCCAGAGCGGTTTCTACTCCGATGTTCACGCCCGGCTGCTCGAGCGCTTTCGCCGCGCCCACCACCGCGAGCTGGGCCTGGAACAACAGGACGGTCGCGTTGTCTATTATCAACGACGCACGGTCAGCGCCCGGCTAGCCGGGCGCAAGCAGCTTGAGCGCGCGCTCAAGCGCTCCAAGCGCCGGGCCGTGGCGCGCTGGCCCAAACAGATGATGCAGGTCGATAACTGGCTGGAGATCATCCTCGCCAAGTTCGAACGCACCCAGGGCGAGAAGCTCGAGCTCACAGCACGGCAGCGCCGCCATCCGTTGCTCTTGGGCTGGCCGCTGTTGCTGCGGCTCAAGCGTCAGGGCAAGATCAAATGAGCGCGTACGGGTCGATGGCGTTGCGAGACAGAGGGAGGTTGGTGTGAAAACCACGCTGGCGGCGAAAATCATTGAGGGCGAATCCATATCGGACGTGTTCCTGATCTCACGCAAGGACGTGCGCGAAACCAAGCACGGCAAGCTGTACATGGCGCTGGGGCTCTCCGACCGCAGCGGCCGGATCGAGGCGCGGGTCTGGGAGCGCGCCGATCGTTACGCCAACGCGATCGCCGTGGGCGACTACGTGTTGGTCGAGGCGCGGGCCGAGTCGTTCAAGGGCGAGATACAGCTCAACGTGACCTCGTTGACGCGACAGGATCCCAACGCCGTCGATCGCTCGCAGTTCCTGCCCTCCACCGGCGAGGACATTGAGCGGCTGTACTCGGAGATGCTCAAAATCATCGACACGATCCAGGACGAGCAGCTGCGGGCGTTGGTGCGCGCCATCGTTACCGATGGCGAGGTGGCGCGTCGGCTGCGGCGCTCCCCCGCGGCCCAAAGCGTGCACCACGCCAAGCTCGGCGGGCTGCTGCAACACACGATGAGCATGCTGCTGATGGGACTGCGTTACGCCGAGCACTATCAGATGCTCGACCGCGAAATGCTGATCGCCGGGGTTGTGCTGCACGACCTGGGCAAGCTCGACGAACTTAGCTACGACAGCGCGTTTGAGTTCACCGACCGCGGTCGGCTGCTGGGACACATCAGCATGGGGCTCGAGCGTCTGGACAGCGCCGCGGCCGAGCACAAGATCGATCCGCTGCGCCTGGACCAGCTGCGGCACATTTTGCTCAGCCACCACGGCGAGCGCGAGTTCGGCAGCCCGGTGCTGCCGGCCACGCCCGAGGCGCTGGTGGTCCACTTCCTGGACAACGTCGACAGCAAGCTAAACATCATGAGCAACCAAATCGAATCCGAGATCCACGCGCCCGGCGGGTTCACCTCGTACAACCGCTACATGGCCCGCTCGTTCCTCAAGGGACCGCTCGAGGGATTCAAGCCCTACGGCGTGCGCTGGCCCTGGCCCCGCTCCGAATCCGAGGACGCGACCAAGTCCGCCCGTACGCGCAAGGCCGACGCCTCAACGCCGAGCCTGTTTGATAAGCAGGACTGATGGGCCAAAGCCCGCTGGCCGTGTTCGACGTCGACCGCACCTGCGTTGACGGGATGACCGGCTTTCTATTTTCCTCGCACCTGTTCTCGCGGCGGATGGTCGGCCGTGCGGCGCGTTGGGACGTGGCGCGCACCATGCTGCGCTACCGGCTGGGGTTGTCCGGCCAGCGCGAGATGGTGCGCATCGGCGTCACGGTTTTACGCGACCTGCCCGAGTCCGCGGTGCGCCAGGCCGCGGCCGAGGCGTTCGAGCTGCGGATCAGGCCCCGAATGCTGCGCGGCGCGCTGAAAACAGCGCAAAGCCTCACGGCCCGGGACGTCGAGCTGATTGTAGCCTCGGGATCCAGCCGCTACATTGTCGAGCGCATCGGCCACGAACTCGGAGCGTGCGATGTGCTGGCCACGGACAACGAGGTGCGCGACGGCGTGTGCTCCGACCGCCCGCTGGAGCCGCTGTGCTTTGGCAAGGGCAAGCTCGAGCTGTTGCAACGCGCGCTGAAAAGCCGCGGGCTAAGCGTCGAGCAGGTCGCGCTGTACACCGACAACTACTCCGATTTGTCATTGCTCGAACGCGTGGCCGAGCCGCACGTGGTCAATCCCGAGCCGTTGCTCGAGCAACTTGCAGAGCAGCGCGGCTGGCCAGTGCACCACTGGCTGGAGCGGCTCGACGGCAGCGCTGCCGGCGGATCGAGCTTTCCGATCAGGCAACGCGCGAGGAGTAACAAATGAGAGCGATCGTCGCGATTCTGGCGCTAAGCGCGCTGCTGTCGGCCGCGCCTGCGTCCATGGCCGGTCCGACTACCGCGACGAGTCCAGCGCCGCAGGCCGCGATTTGCACCGTCGACCTGGAGCTGGTCAAGGGCTACGCCGCGCGACTGGGGATTATCGGACAAGCTTCGGAGAGCGGGATGTTGGGGCGCGTTGTATTCGACGGCCGGACCTTTGATCTGCTGCTGTCAGCGGACCCGGCGGCCTGCCTGTGCTACCTGGCGCTGCTGGACCTCTGCGAGTTAAAGGCCGACGACCCCAAGCGCGCCGTGGTGCTGCAACGGGCCATGGAGCTGAACTACGAGCTGGCAATGGGCAAACTCGAGTGGGACCGCAAGGCCGGTACAATCCGGCTCAGCCACAGCTTCAGCACCGAGTCGGGCCTGAGCTACGAACAGTTCCGCGGTGTGCTCTTGACCCTGCTCAGCGCGGCCCAGCCGCTACGCTCGGAACTGAAGTCAGCACGATGAGCCAGGGTGCGCAAAGCAACCAACGTCAGATGAGCGTGCTCGAGCTGCTGGGCACATCCACCGAGTTTCTACGCGAGCGCGGAGTACAGGAACCGCGGCTGGACGCCGAGTTATTAATAGGCGAGGTGCTCGGTTTGGACCGCCTGGGGCTGTACCTGCAGCACGACCGCCAGGTCGAAACAGCGGAGCGCGACCGTTTTCGCGAACTGATCCGGCGACGGTTGAGCGGCGAGCCGGTGGCCTACATCCTGGGTCGCAAGGAGTTCTACGGCCTGGAGTTCGAGGTCGGCCCGGCGGTGCTCGTTCCGCGTCCCGAGACCGAGGTGCTGGTCGACTGCCTGCTCAAGCTGCTGGCCGAACAAAAGCTGGAGCGCCCGTTGATTGCCGAGGTCGGTGCGGGGAGCGGCGCGATCTGCGTGTCGCTGGCGCACAGTCTGCCCGGCGCGCAACTGGTCGCCACCGAGATCAGCCCCGAGGCGCTGGAGTTCGCCAGTCGCAACGCGGTGCGTCACAACGTGGCCGAGCACATCGAACTGCTGCAATCGGACGTGCTCGAGCGGGTCGCGGGCCCGCTGGACGCGGTTATCAGCAACCCACCCTACATCGCCGAGCACGAGCTGGCCGCGCTGCCGGCCGACGTGCGCGACCACGAACCGCACGCGGCGTTGATCGCCGGTCCCGACGGGCTGGAACTGATCCAGCGTTTGGTCGAGCAGGCCGCGCCGCTGCTGCGGCCCGGCGGCGTGCTGTGTTTCGAGATCGGCGCCGGACAACTGGATCGAGTAACTGGGATAATCACCGGCCACGGCGGGTACGACGCGCCGCGCGCGGCCAAGGACCTGGCCGGACACCATCGGGTGGTAATCGCCCACAGGGAGAACTAGATGGATCGCATCGTAGTGCAGGGCGGACAGCGGCTGATCGGCGAAGTCGAGGTCTCGGGCTCGAAGAACGCGGCGCTGCCGCAGATGACCGCGGCGCTGCTCACCGACGAACCGCTGACCATTCGCGGAATGCCCGACCTGGTGGACGTAAGCACGACCAAGGCGCTGCTTCAGACCCTCGGCGTCAAGATCGAGGGCGCCCGCGAGATGACCCTCGATGCCAGCGACGTGTCCTCCACCGAGGCGCCCTACGACGTGGTGCGCAGAATGCGCGCCAGCATCCTGGTGCTCGGACCGCTGGTGGCGCGCTTCGGCCACGCCAAGGTCAGCCTGCCCGGCGGCTGCGCCATCGGCGTGCGCCCGATCAACCTGCACCTGGCCGGCCTGCGCTCGATGGGGGTCAAAATCGACCTCGAGCACGGATACGTAGTAGCCCAGGGGAAGCCTCAAGGGGCGAAAGTCGTCTTCGACTTCCCCACGGTCGGCGGCACCGAGAACATATTGATGGCCGCGACCCTGGCCAAGGGAACCACCGTGATCGAGAACGCCGCGCGCGAGCCCGAGATCGTCGACCTGGCGCGCCTGCTCTCGGCGATGGGGGCCAAGATCGAGGGCGCGGGCTCGGAGGTAATTACCGTCGAGGGGGTCGAGCGGTTGCACGGCGCGGACTGGGATCTGATGCCCGACCGCATCGAGACCGGCACCTTGATGACCGCCGCGGCGATCACCCGCGGCAACGTACTACTGCGCGGCGCGCGCGCCGGTGATCTGGAGGCGGTCGTCGAAAAGTTCAAGGACGCCGGAGTGAGCATCGAGCCGCAGACCGACGGCGTACGCGTCAGCTGCGTCGACCGCCCGCGCGCCGTGGACCTGCGCACAGCGCCCTACCCGGGTTTCCCCACGGACATGCAGGCGCAGTTCATGGCGCTGATGACCCTGGCTCAGGGCACGTCGGTAATCACCGAGACGATCTTCGAAAACCGCTTCATGCACGTGCCCGAGCTGCGCAGGCTCGGAGCCCAGATTCAGATCGAGGGGCGTTCGGCCGTGGTGCGCGGCGTGGAGCTGCCCTCGGGCGCCACGGTGATGGCCACGGATCTGCGTGCCAGCGCCAGCCTGGTGCTCGCCGGACTGGCCGCCTCGGGCACCACCATCGTGCGCCGCGTCTATCACCTCGACCGCGGTTACGAGCGCATCGAGCGCAAGCTCGCATCTTTAGGAGCGACGATCAGGCGCGAGAAAGAATAGCGATCAGGGAGCCCTGAGCAGCCCCTGTTGCTCGATCCACTGCGCAATGCTTTGCGCCGCGACCTCGCAGCCGCTCGCGTTCCAGTGCGGGTCCGCGGCAAAGTACAACGCCTGCCGGGCCTCAATGCTCTGCGGCGGCTTGTCGGCCAGCTCCCGCTGAAAATCGGCGAACAATAACGGATAGCAATCAACCCCTCTGCCCTGGGCGAGCCGCATGATCGTGTAGTAGGCCAGGCCGGGGCGGAAGTCGGCGAGATTGCGGCCGCTCAGCGCGCAGATCTCATCGTAGGCCTCGCGCACGGTCAGTTTGGAAAACGAGATTGCGTTGGGCACGGTCAGCACTGCGAACCGCGCGCCGTGGGCGCGGCACAGGTCGTCCATCTGCTCGAACAGTTCCGCGGTGCGCGCCAGCTCCTCGGCCACCAGCGGATCGCGCTCGCCATCGATAAAGTACGGCTGGTAAAGCAGCCGATACTCCTCTTGTCGCTCGGAATCCGAGCGCAGCAGCGCACCCAGCCGCAGCCCCAGAAAAGTGTAGAGGTATGAACGCGCCAGCAGGCTCGAGCGCTGTCGCGTTTCGCCGCGCAGCTCGCGGCGTAGATCGTTTAGGTCGTTGTTGAACCAGCACAGCAGCACCAGGTCCGGCGCCAGGTCGGGTAAAAAGCGTTGCATCAGCTCGAGCTGCCCGCGAGTTCCCGTGCCGCTCAGGCCCAGGCCCAGCACGTCCAGGGCTTGTCCGCGGTCACGTAGCACGCGTTCCAGACCGGCGCTCAAACCTTGCTCCCAGGGCAGACCGAGGTTCTCGACAAAGCTGTCGCCGACCAGCACCACCCTGCGTTCTCCGGGCTGTTTGAGCAGTCGCAGCACGCCGTAATCGCGCAGTCCGTATTGGTTGAACGGAATCGGGAACTGCTCGCGCGTGTCCGGATCGCGGCCTCTGATGGTCCTGCCGGAACGCGGCTCGACCGTGGACACGGCGTTGGTCAGCCGCGACTGGTTGTGCTCGTCATCGTCTTGCTGAGCTCCCACGCGCGCCTGAGAGACTGCGATGTCCAGCTCGACCGCAGTGCGGCGCAGCACCAGCTCGGCAACCAGTGCGAGCAGCAGCAGCACGAACAGGTTGATCGCCAAGGCATAGGCGATCGCCCTTGAACGGGGAATCCGCTGCTTAGCGCGCTTTTCTTTTGTCATCATCCACCGCGAGATTCCAGTTCGGCAAAATATAGTACGCGACGCGCGGCCATATCAACGAAACTGGGATCACGAGTAATAAAAGAAACGCCGCAGCCGGTACCACAGCCGTTCGCGCAGCCGATCCAGCCACGGTCGCCTTGACCAGGAGGTGAAATCAAGGGCCCGGCAGCGTTCGATGTTGTGCTTGAACAGCTCCTCGAGTTGCGCAGCAAGTTCCTCGGAACGGATCAGCAAATCGATCTCCAGGGTATGAAACAGGCTCACCGGATCGAGGTTGGCCGAGCCGACGATCGACTGCCGACCATCGACGCAGGCCCACTTGGTGTGGAGCATCGTCGGCTCGTAAAGGTAGATCCGCACCCCCTGCTTGAGCAGCTTGGCGTAGAGCCGTCGGCTGGCCATCTCGACAACGTAGATGTCCGAATGCGCCGGCAGCATCAGCCTGACGTCGACCCCGCGCGCCACGGCCTTGGCCAGTTCCCGGCGCAGCTTGCGGCTGGGAAAGAAGTAGGACTGGCTGAGCCACAACGTGCTGCGCGCGCGCTTGATGATCGAGACGTAGGCTTTCTTAATCGGGCTGTAGTCCGGAGCGGGAAAGCCGTCGAGCACGTCGATCAGCCTGGACGTGGACCGGTACGGTTCGAGCATCCTGCGGAATAGGATACGCGGGTCAGCGCGCCAGACGCTCTGGAAGCTCTCGGCCAGCCGCGCGGCGCCCGGTCCCTCCACGCGCAGTTGTAGGTCCTCCCAGTGCAGGAACTGATTGCCCAGGTTGATCCCACCGACGTAGGCCAGCTCGTGGTCGATCACCAGCAGCTTGCGGTGGTCGCGTCGATCCCACGGCAGCGCACGATAGCGTCCGCCGCCGTGACGCCAAAGCGCCAGCGGATTGAAAAAGCGCACCGTGCCGCCGGCGCGGCGCACGCTGTCGAAAAACGTCGAGGGCGTGCCCAACGAGCCCAGTGCGTCGACCAGCAGCAGCACCTCAACCCCGGCCGCGGCGCGCCTGGCAAGGGCGTCGCGGAACAGCTCGCCCACCGGGTCGTCGGCAAAGATGTACATCTCCCAGTGGATGGCGCGCTGGGCGCGTTCGATGTCGCCGAGCATCCGCGGGTAAAGCTCGCGACCGTTGCGAAACAGCTCGATCCTGTCCGCGCCAAGGGTGATCGCCATCGGCTATTGTCCGCCGAATCCGAGGTACGGGCCGAGGTTAAGTCGATTGACCAGCATCAGGCTCAGCGTGTGAAAGGCGCTCAGCCCGATCAGCGCGGCGGCCGCCGCGTCGCGTCGCGCGCCGTCGAGCACGCGGTAGAAGACGTAGACAAAGACGACGGTCGTCACCAGGGCCAGATTGGAGCTGTGCGCCCATTGGCTCAAATGCCCGCCGATCGGACGGTCGATCACGGCCACAACCAGCGCCCCGAGCCACAGTAACAGCAGCGCGCCCAATGCTCGATCGCCGCGTAGGGCTTTACGTATGGCGTTGGGCAGCGCCGCGATCAGCACGATTAACAGCGGGCAGTGCAGCAGCAGCTGGTTGTAAAACTGCTCCAGGTGCTCCTGCGAGAACATCCCGGCCGGGGCTTGATGATCGAGCCACGCGATCCAGAACAGGCCGTACGACTCGGACTGCAAATGAGCGAACGAGCCCAGCAGCTCGTAGGGACCAATGCTCGCGCCGCGGGCGTGCAGATCCCAGGCAGCCCAGGCCGCGATCAGCGCCGCGCCCGCGACGAACGGGCCCAGCAGCGCGGCCGCGCGTTTGGACCTCGAAAAACGGCGTCCGCAGGTCAGGCCGATCAGCAGCAGCACCGGCAGCACCGACGCGTTGAGCATGTGCGCGCCCACGGCAGCGAACCCGGCCGAACCGCTACGCCAGGGCAACGCGTCCTCTCGCAGGTCGTGAATCAGCGCCAGGCAGAACAGCGCCATGGCCAGCACCGGCGCGAAATAGATCTCGCGATGTCCGGCGAACAGCGCCAGACTCGGCGCGAACAGCAGCAGCGCGAACGCGGGCAGCCGCTCGCCCTGGGGCGCGATGCGTCCGGCCAAAGACCACAGCAGCGGAATCAGCAGCGCTCCGGCGCAGATACTCGCCAGGGCGATCAGCGGATCGAGCTCATGCGCAAGCGGCGCGGCCAGGGCCAGGCCGGAGAACAGCGCGCTGACCAGCCGCAGAAACAGGTTGCTCAGCGGGTTGGTCGGGTAGACGCGGTCAAGGTCGTTCAACGCCAGGGGCAGGCCGTAGTACGCTTTGTGTGAGTGCAGCAGCAACAGCAGCAGCAGGCAGACCAGCTCGAGCGCCAGCAGCCCGCGCAGACGCCGCGCCCCGAGCCAGGCATCGGCCCGACGCAGAACGCGCAGCAGCTGATGGCCCACCGGCGGCACACAGCAGGCAGCGGCAATAATCAGCAATGGAATCAGTGCGGCCATCGGCAGACGCCCGCCCAGCGTCAGGCCCCATAGCCCGGTGCCGCACAGCCCGACCGCACCCATGGCGTAGAGCACGAGCAACGCCCCGGCGCAGAGCGCCAGCGCCGCGTCCCAACGACGATCCTTCATTGCGCATAGTTTATCGCACTGGTGAACCTAGTGTCGTCAATCGTCGCCTTGCGGTTTGAAACCTGCGCCGCTTTTCGCGCATAGTGCTTCCCGCCCGCACCTCGGCGTACGCCCAACAGGAGTAATACGGATGGCCCGCTTGTTGACCTTGCTGACGCTGGTTTTTGTTCTGGCGCTAATCGCGCCGGGCTGCGAGGAGAACGTCGAGGACTCCACGGACGGGACGCAGGACGATGGAACGGTGGAGTACCCGGCCTGCTCGCTGATCCCGCTGATCGACGAACAATCGCGCACGTTCAAACTGATCTCCGCGCCGCCGTGCTCGTTCGAGCTGCTCGGCGGCGAGGCGCGGCTGGCCCTGCGGCGCGACGACCGCCTGGAGTGGGTCGCGCTGGGCGACTATCCGCATGCCCGGGCCGACTACACCAGCAGCAGCACGCGCTGGTCGTTCAGCGGACACAATTTTGCCCCGGATTTGGAGCTGGAGATCTCGCCAAGCGACGAGCCGTTGGGGGTTACGTTCACCGCGCTGCTCAGCGCGCACTCCACCGCGCAAATCGAGGGGTATGAAATCGCGTTCAACGCCTCGCGGGGTGTGGGGGTTGGCGGGGTAAGCGCCGTGGGCTTTAACGGCGGATACCAGATGCTGCACAACGGCCACGACGCCTGGAGCCCGACGCAGATCGAGCGCATCGAGGTCGGAGACGGCGCGGTGCCGCGCGCTGACGGCCGGGTCAAGGCCTGCGCCAACAACTATCATCCGGGCGATGATTGTCGCGGAGTCTCGTGGTGGGTCGGCGCCTGGTCCGTGCAGCGCGACGAGGCGGGCAACGGCGGCGAGACATTGGCCGCGGGCGCGCTCTCGGCCCACACCTGGAAGACCTATATCGCCTCCGAGGCACTGCGCGCCGACGGCCGCGGCAACCTGATCGTTGCGCAGGGCACGCCGGGCGACGCCATCGATCTCGCCGCGGGCAGCGAGCTGATCCTCGACCCGCTGTTCTTCACTGTGGCGCAAAACGGCGTAGACGCGCTGTACGACTACGCCCAGCGCGTGGCCCAAGTCGTACCGCCGCTGACCAGCGGCCAGCGGCCGCGCGGCTGGGGCAGCTGGTACGAGTTCTTCGCCGATGTCACCGAGCAAAATGTGCTCGACCAACTGCCGACAATCGACTCCGAATTTGCCGACGCCGGGTACACCCTGGTCCAGCTCGACGACGGCTACATGCCGCGCTGGGGCGATTGGAAAGCCAACGACAAGTTCCCCTCGGGCCTGGACCGGCTGGCCGACGCGATCTCGGCCTACGGCCTGCGACCCGGGATCTGGATGGCGCCGCTGCTGGTCGACGTCGAGTCCGGCGTCTACCAGGCGCACCCCGACTGGTTCGTACGCGACAGTGCGGGCGAGCACCCGCTGTTCGACAACCTCGGCGCAGCGTCCTACGCCTACCTCGACGTGACCCACCCGGACGCGGCCGACTGGCTGCGGGTCCAGATCTCGACCATGGTTCACCGCGGCTTCACCTACCTCAAGCTCGACTTCCTCTTCGCCGGATCGATCGAGGGCGTGCGCCGCGAGTCGGTCACCTCGATGCAGGCTTACCAGCGGGCGATGAACCTGATCCGCGATGCGGCGGGCCAGGAGGTGTTCATCCTGGCCTGCGGCGAGCCGATCTTGCCCAGCGTGGGCCAGGCGCACGCGATCCGCACCGGCACCGACGTGGTCAGCCCGCTGTTTCCCTGGCCGCTTCACGTGATCAACGCCAACCTGGCGCGGATGAACTCGGCGCGCTTTTTCACCAGCCGCTGGTTCCTGATCGACCCGGACAACCTGGTGGTGCGCGAGCCGCTGGGCGATGACGAGGCCCGACTCTCGGCCGTGATCAACGCTTTGGGCGGCGACCACCTGCTGCTGGGCGACGACCTCAACCAGCTCGACGCCCAGCGCAAACTTTTGCTGCTCTCGCCGCAGCTGATCGAGCTGGCCGACGCCCGGGGACGATTCGAACCGCTGGACCTGTTCGATCAGTACACGCCGGTGCTGATTAAAAATCCGGCCGAGGACGTGCTGTTCTTCAACTCGCGCCCGCCTAAACTCTGGTGGCGTGAACTCAGCGAGGGCAGCGGCTACCTGGCGGTCGTCGGTTGGCGCAAGGGCCTGAACAACGTCACACTGCGGCTGCGCGATCTGAGTGCTGAGCACTCGCGCCTGGTGCTGACCGAGCTGTTCAGCGACGAGTCGCTCGAGCTCGGGTCCGACCCGCTGAACTTTGAAATCCAAGGGCCGGCAATTAAGGTCTTTCGCGTTCAGCCGCGATAGCTGACGTAGCCCGCGACGCGCAACGCTGCCGCGGCCTTGGCCTGGTTGCCGCGCACGCGGCGGTTAAACGCGTTTTGATCCATGCGACGGTCGCGGTATTTGCGCAGAAACGAGGCGGCCTTGGCCATCGAGCCCAGGGCCGCGTAAGCCTGCAACTCCTCCACCGCCGATTCATCGGACAGTGCTTTGTGGATCAGCCGGTCGATGTCAGCGATGATCTCGACCTTGGTCATCCAGCCCAAGGGCTTGCGCGCCACACAGCGCAGGCCCGATTCGGGCATCACGCTCACCGCGTTTCCCAGGTTGCCCCGGCAATACCAGGCCCACTGGCTGAGCACCACCGTGAGCGGCCGTGCCGCGATCCGGCGCTCGGAGCAGACCTTGCTCTGCGCGCGGAAGAACTGCCGGTCCAGGTCGTTCAGCGCGGGGCTCACAGCCGGGCCTCGGGCGATCGGCCGTCACTCAGGTGCGCGGCCAACGCCTCGTCGCGCGCATCCAGGGCGATCTGCGTCAGCTCGTGTTCGTGCTGATGGGCGTACTGCTCGAGGTATTGCTCCCAGATGCGCCGCACCCGGCGCTCGAACAGCTCGATACCGCGCATCCGATCGTTCCCCACTCCCGCGGACAGCAGCTCGATCAACGCCCGCTCGAAGGTCAGCCGTTGCTTGGCGCAGCTCGCCGGATCGTAGATCCGATCTAATCCCTGGTCCGCGATCCACTGAGCCGCCTGCTCGGCGTGCCCGCTCTCAGCCAACCCGATCAACTGGTCGATGGACAGCTCCATTACATACTCCCCCTGTTTTCAGATATTTACGTTACGTCCATTATTAACAGACAAAACGGGTAAAAAAAACAGCAGAGCCCGCACTGCCGTGGCCGCAACCCCAAACATCCAATGCGATTTGACACATGGCTGTGAAGCTGAGCTCACGCACAGCCGAGCACCTGCTGTTAACTGATTGTTATATTGCAGACATTTTACACCCGGCATTATCCATCCGAATCGATAGACCCCGTAACGGTGATTTAATCCCTGCACCATAAGTCATATTATAATTGACTTAACGCTGGCGGTCAAGATTTACATGACACTATTTGCCTCTAGTCCTATTATTTTCTTTACATCTGTCCAATAAATATGGATGATTGCGTCATGCCAAAGCTAGGATCATATCTGCGGAAAAAGCGGAAGCTGGCTCGGATGACCATCGAACAGGTGGCTCAGCAGTGCGGCATCACCAAGCAGTACGTCTCCGAGATCGAGCTGCGCGGGCTGATCCCCAAAAAGGAGAAGCTCGTGGCCATCGCCAAATCCCTGGGTCTGGACCCCTCCCATTTGCTGCGCATGGCCGAGTTCGACCGCAACCCCGAGGTGGCCGAGCTGATCTACGGCGATGTGGTCTACAACGAGCAGCTGCCGATGATCCCGGTAATCGCCTGGGCTCAAGCCGGCCAGTCCGGCTTCTGGGAAGACCCCTACCCCGTGGGCCAAGGGATCGAGTTCCTCTCGCGTCCGGCCGAGATCAAGGACCCCAACGCCTACGCGCTGGTGGTCGATGGCGAATCGATGGTGCCGCGACTTAATCCCGGCGACCGCATTATCTGCACTCCCGAGGTGCAGCTCGACGACATCCCCTCGCGCTCGCTGGTGGTGGTCAAGCTCAAGGACGGCGAGGTGATGGTCAAAGAACTGCGCCGGGTGGACGACGGCCTGCTGCTGCACTCGACCAATCCCGAGTACAATCCGGTATTCGTCAACAACTCGCAGATCGAGTGGATCCACCGGGTGGTCAGCGTGGTCTTTCATTAGCCCGATCAGCACGGCGCGCCCGAAGCTTCGTCAACGATCGGCGCCTGTGCGATAATCATTGCCGATGAGCAACGACCGGCAGCCTTCGCAGGGCGGCGACGCCCGCGACTACGACCTCTACAGCGCGTACATGCCGCAGGTCCCCGGCGGCCCTTTGGGTCGTTTTCTCAATTACCTGTTCTCGCGGGTACAGGTCGACAGTTCGGCCCTGGGCCGCGACTGGACCCCGCCGCCGGACAGTACGATCTTTTACGCCGTGGGCTCGCCGGGCTGGTATCCGTTTCTGTTCATGGCCCAGCGCGCCGCGCAGCTCGGTCTGGACCCGCCGCGTTTCAGCCACTATCGCAGCCTCTATCCGTTTCTCAGCGTCAAGCGCACCCTGCGCCGCATCGGCGGAATCGCGCGTAGCGCGTTGCAGCGGCGGCGCTATCCCAACCCCTACCGCGACGGGTTCGTCAACGCCTCGATCGAGCGCGGTGAGGCGCAGATGATCTTCCTCAAACAGTACGAGGGGCTGCCGCGCCGCTTCTTCTACGACCGACCCGATCCGCTGGCCGAGTTGATAAAAATGCTGGCCGACTCGCAACGTCGGATCATCGTGATCCCGCTGCTGCTGCTGCACGCCAAGACTCCGCTGCAAGAGACCAACTCGCTGGTCGACCTGCTGTTCGGCCCGCCGGACGACCCGGGGACACTGCGTACGCTGTACAACCTGCTGACCAGACCCGGCTTCGCCCTGTGTCGTCTGATGCCGCCGATCGACCTGCGCGAATACGTGCAGCGCACCGCGCCGCAAGTACCCGACATCTTCAACCGTCACGAGGAGCTGGCCTACGAGCTGCGGCGCGAGGTGCTCGACCTGCTTAACCGCGAGCGCCGCGTAATCCAGGGGCCGCGGCTGAAGTCGCGCGAGGAGATCGTCGACATCGTGGCCCACGACCGCGACCTGCTTTCGCAGGTCAAGGCCCTGGCCGAGGCCGATGGCAAGGACTTTCTCAAGGACTACTATCACCTGCCCCGGCGCTACGCCGACGAGATCGCCAGCGACTACTCGGACAGCATGGTTCGCGTGCTCATCCGGATCCTCACCCGACTACTTGGCCGGATGTACACCTCGATCGAGGTCCGCGTGGGCAACCTGCGCAAGGTGCGCAAGATGGCGCGCGATATGCCGGTGATCTACATCCCGTGCCACAAGAGCCACATCGACTACCTGCTGGTCTCCTACGTGCTCTACCGCCAGCACATGATCCCGCCGCACATCGCCGCCGGGATCAACCTCAACTTCTGGCCGCTGTCGGCGATCTTTCGCAGGGGCGGCGCGTTCTTCCTGCGCCGCAGTTTCAAGGGGCAGCCGGTCTACGCCGCGACCTTCGCCAAGTACGTTGAAACGCTGATCCGCCACGGGCACAACATCGAGTTTTTTATCGAGGGCGGCCGCAGCCGCGTGGGCAAGTTGATCGTGCCCAAGCTGGGCTTCCTTTCGATCGTGCTCGATGCCTTCCGCCGCTCGGGAGTGCGCGACCTGCTGATCGCGCCGATCTCCATCGACTACGAGCGGATCTTTGAGGAGCGCTTCTACCTCAAGGAGCTGGCGGGCAAGGGGAACGAGGGCGAAAACCTGGGCACGGTCTTCCGCCATCGCAAAATGATCCTCCAGCCCCAGGGCTCGGTGCACCTGACCTTTGCCGAGCCGTTCACCGTGGGCCAGTACCTACGCGAGGAAGGGCTCGAAAACGTGCCGACCCAGCGCGAGCAGACCATGGCGCTGGCCCAGCGCATCGCCTACCGCGTGAGCTACGAGATCAACCGCGTCAGCCTGACCACGCCCGCATCGATCGTCGCCGCCGCCTTGATCGCCGACCCGCGCCGCGGAGTGCTGCGTAGCGAACTGATCGCGCGCTGCGGCGTGCTGGTGCGGCTGCTGCACCGTCGCGGAGCCAAGCTGCAGGAGACCGTGCTGCGCGACCCGGACTGGGTCGAGAAAGTACTGGCGCTGCTTCAGGGGCAATCGCTGCTCAAGCTCGAGGACGACCCGAGCGACCCGCGGGCCGCAATCTGCTACGTCGAGCCGGACAAGCGCCTGGCCCTCTCGCTGTACCGCAACATGCTGATGCACCACGTGCAGTTCCTCTCGCTGCTTTCGCTGGCCGCCCTGGCGCGCGACAAACACGGCCGGCGCTCGCCGATCCCGGAGCTGTTCGACGACTTCTCCTGGCTGATGCGCCTGCTGCGCTACGAGTTCATCTTCGGCGACCAGCCGCGGCCCGACGAGCAACGACGGCGCTTTGACTTCGGCCGCGAGCTCGAGCAACTGCTCGACTCGGGCCTGCTCAAACTCGATGGCGAGAACGTCGATAGCGACCCCAACCAGCACAACATCCTGACGCTCTGGGCCGGACAGACCGCGAGCTTTTGCGAGGGTTACTACGTGCTGTGCCACACCCTGGGCAGGCTTAAGAACCGCGAGCTGGGCGACCGCGACCTGCTGCGTCACGCGCTCAAACAGAGCGAACGGCTGATCGGCCTGGGCGAGATCGGTCGCACCGAGGCGGCGAGCAAAAGCATTTTCGACAACGCCCTGCGGATGCTGGTCGACGAGCAGATCGTCAGCCGCTTGCGTAAAAAGCTGGGGACTAAAAAAGAGGTCGTGCTCTACCGCGTGGCCGATCGCGAACGCCTGGCCCAAACCACCGAACGCCTCTCGAACTTCATCAGCTTCTAAAGGGTGGGGTGGGGTAATAATGTTGAATAACATTATTTGGTAGGCGCGAGCCGGGCATTGTCTTGAGATTTACCACCTGACTACGCGCGACAGCTCGCTCAGCGCGTTCTCATCCTTGGGTCGGCTGATACGTGCAGTTTGCGGTGCCATGTGCCACGCCACGATCTATGACCGACAATCGTGCGGAACATCTTGTCTCGATGAACAATCCTTCTTTGAGAACGCGCTGAGCGAGCTGTCGCCCGGCTTCGAGCCGGGGCAAAACTCGCGTACGTGACCTGCATGTGGCTCGACGATGCTCTCCGCGTCGCGGCATGGGTCTACGCAAAATGACCAGGGAAATATGCGAGCTTTGATGCGGCTCCAAGCCGCCCCGGCGAGCCTTCACACAAAGATCGTTTTTACGATCTTTACCTTCCCTCCACCATCTTTCGACGCGGAGTGGCTCGTAGCATTACGACCAGTGTACTACGCGAGTTTTGG
>JAVCCG010000103.1 GCA_030765605.1 Candidatus Alcyoniella australis | reverse complement strand
TGAGGTTGCGAACCGCGGCCGATCCCGGCACAGCCCGCTACCAGCGCGCAGGCCAAGGCCATCACGAGAATAAGCAGTGCGCTACGCTGGGAGAGGCTATAAGTATTCATACCCACGACGATCGTCGCAGTTTGTCCACGACCATTGCTAAGGATAACACCCGATACGCCCCCCGGTGCAAGTAACAATAGCTCGGCGGTCGTTATTTCAAGTGCGCAAACAGACGCGGATTATAGTTGAACCGCGGCCAGGGGAAACAGGTTGTCGACCACGATATAGGTCTTGCCCGAGGGATTAAACTCCGGCTGCACGTGCAGCCGCACGCCGCTAAGCTCGCCGGATTCGTTGACCATCCGCTCCAGGCTCAACCCGTAACTTTGGTCGAGCACCGAGTTGTCGGCCGAATCCAGCACCACGATCACCGGCAGATGCTGCGTCGCGTCAAAGCCCGGGGCCGCGAAGTCCGCCTCAATGTATCCGCCGTTGTACCAACCGCCGTCGGCCACGTATTCCAGTCCCAGCAGCTCAAGGCCCGTCGGGCGCTTACCCAGTTCGCCGCGCGGCGCGAACATCGCCGTGCCGTTGAGAATCATCTTGCCGCTGCGCGGATGGCACAGGCCGAGCATATCCAGGGACCTGCCGAAGAACTCGATGTTGGAACAGCGCACCTCGGCGTAGGCGTTGAGACTCTGGGCGGTGCGGTCCGGCTCGATCCTGCCGCTGAGTCGGAATTGATCGAGGGAAATCGAAACGTCGTTGACGTCCACGGCGAACCCCTCGCTGATCGCGCTGAAGTACGAATCAACGTACTCGACGTTGAGCGCAAACACCGTGCGCGTATTGAACAGGATCGTCGGCTCCAGCCCGGGCGTGCCCTCCACCGCGAGCAGCACCATCCGCCTGTTCTGTTCGTCGATGAAGACCGGCGCCAACAGGAAGTTGTAGGAGTCGAAGCCGATCTGGTTGAAGGTGGTCATCATCGGCGGCTGGGGTACGGCCAGGCGCCGAAGCAGCAGCACGTCCACCTGCTGCTCGTCGATCGACAGCGGCAGCTCGCCTCCGGTGGGCGCTGCGGTGGTGAAGTCGAAACCGCCGGCAAAGGAGCCCGAGCGCTTGCCGCCGATCCACTTGTTGCCGATCCGCAGTCCGCCGGTGATGTAATCGCCACCAAGTCCGACGGTGTAGGCCGTGGACATGCCCAGATCCTGCTCGGGGATGATGCTGACGAAGTTGCCGTCGGCCGAGACCTCGACGCGGCGCCTAAAGTCGGGCTCGGCCGTGACCTGCAGAGTCTCGGAGTCGATCCGCGCGCGGACCGTGTCGCCGTTGCGCCTGACCACCAGCCGGAAGGTCAGCACCTCGGTGGGGATCGGCTCGCCTTGGACCTGCTGGGTGGAGCTGCCGCCGGAGGTGAAGTGGTAGAGCATCGCGCCCTCGGGCGCGATGTCCTCCTCGGGTTGTAGCGAGCAGCGCGGATCGTCTTCGCGCTGGCAGTAATCGTACGGCACGAAGTTGATCTGACCCGACTCACCGCCGATCACCGCCCCCTCGTAGCTCAGCGCCGGGGAACCGTTGAGGTCGTTGCGGTCGGAGATCGAGGTGTCGAACGACCAACGCCGGTCGCCTTGGGCGTCGAGGCTGTAGATTCGGCCGTCGCCGCAGCCGAAGTAGACGTTGCCCTCGGCGTCGATCGCCGGGCTGGAGCGGATCGGGTCAAGAGTATCGAAGGCCCAACGTTGGGTCCCGTCGGGGTTGATCGCGTACAGCGTGCCGTCGGTGGAGCCGACGTAGATCGTGCCGTCCGCGGCGATGGCGGGCGATGAGTAGATGTGGTCGCGCGTGGGAAAGCTCCACAGCAGATAGCCGCGATCCGTTGTAAAGGCGTGCAGATGCCCATCGAACGAGCCCACGACCACGGTCGTGCCGTCGTCGAAAATCGCCGGGGACGAGGATACCGGCCCGAGGGTAAAGGCGTTCCAGCGCTTTGCGCCGTTGAAATCCAGCGAGCGCATAAGTAGATCGTTGCTGCCGAAAAAGATCGTGCCGTCGTAGTGGAACGCGGGGAGCGACCAGATCTGGTCGCCCGTGGGGAAGGTCCAGAGCACTTCTCCCTCCGTGCTGATCGCATACAGTCGGCGGTCGTCGTTGCCCGCGAACAGCGTGCCGTCCTGGCGCATGGTCAGGTGCCCCTCCCACCAGGTGAGAAACCCGTCGTCGCCAATGGGCGCCAGTCGCCACAGCTCATTCCCCTGCTGGTCCAGGGCGCGCAAATAGCCATCGCCGCACGGAACGTAGATCGTGCCGTCGGGTCCAACCACCGCGGTGGAGTCGATCAGCTCGTCGGTCTCCACCCGCCAGCGCTCGCTGCCGTCGGGATTGATCGCGTAGAAATTGGTGTCCGCCGAACCGATGTAGATCGTGCCGTAGCCGTCAATCACCGGAGCGTGAAACATCCCCTTGGCCGTATCGAAGGTCCAGGGCTCGAGCTGTGTGGCCAGCGGCGCCACGAACGAACGGCCGTTATTTAGATGGTTGTTGCGGAACATCGGCCAGGGCGAATCACGATACACGCGCGGTGCTTCGTCCTCATCGCCCTGGTCGCCATCCTCCGCCTCGCAGCCGATGAACAACGCGCCGAATAGACAAAGCATTGCCAACACAACGATTGCCTTGTGCAGATTTAACTGCCGCATACCCCGCCCCTGCCTGGGTCGGTCCAAACCCAGCCCGTTAATCAATTCAAGACGGCATTATCAGATTATTATCTATCCAGAGCAACCGAAAACCCGACCGGAACACGGCATGGGATGAGCAGCGTAGGCCGCGCCTAACTCCCAATGTTCCCTTGCCGTTAAATTTAATTTTACAGGCTAATATTTATTGTGAGAATCGCTGTTTCAGCCTATCGAAACACTCCAATGACAACCATTAATATAATGATATTTCAGGGTACTTAACACGCATGCAACAAAAGTGATATCTCCTTTATTTTCAAAGGCCAACTATATCTTTTTCAGCATAACGGAATAGCTTTTTTCATTTGCCAATTTGTTGATCCTGGCGTATTATTCAGCCGATTTTTTCGTTGTTCACTCAACGTCATATCATTGAAATTATCAAATGGACCTATTGACTATCTGTATAGAGACATCGTTTGTTTTCGTAACAATCGAAAGCGATCGGACAGTGGGAGAAAACTTAGATCCGACCTAAATGCTTGTTTGAGGTTGCACCGAAATAAAGCGACGCCCATGCAACATTAGCAACGGGAGGTATTGTGCAAATCACCATTGACGGTAAGACGATCGCGGCACAGCCGGGTCAGACCGTACTACAGGCTGCAAAGGCGGCGGGAGTCTATATCCCCGCTCTGTGTTGGCACGCCAAGACCGGCAAGGCCGGGCGCTGTCGCGCCTGCGTTGTCCAGGTCGAGGGGATGCGCGGTCTCCAGGAGAGCTGCGCATTGCAGGCCAAGGACGGAATGGTAATCCTCAACAACTCGCCGCAGGTGCTCGAAACGCGCCGGATGATCGTCGAGCTGTTGTTGGCCGAGGGAAACCACAACTGCATCTCCTGCCAGGCCAACGGCGCTTGCGAGTTGCAGGACATGGCCTATAGCCTGGGCATTGAGCGTCCCGCTTTCCAGATCGACGTCGAGCCGCATCCTCGTGACGAATCGTCCGAGGGCATCGTGCGCGACGAAAACAAGTGCATCCACTGCGGCCGTTGCGTCCAAGCCTGCCAAAACGTGGTCGTCAACCAGGTGCTGGACTTCGGCTACCGCGGCAACGAAGCCAAGGTTATCTGCGACAACGATCTGCCGATGGGTGATTCAACCTGCGTGCAGTGCGGTGAGTGCGTTCAGGTCTGCCCGGTTGGAGCCCTGACCCTCAAGCAGACCCACGGCTCGGTGCGCACCTGGGAAACCAAGGCCACCAAGGTCACCTGCCCCTATTGCGGTGTGGGTTGCCAGATCGACTTTCACACCAAAGACGAGCACTACGCTTTCGCCATGGCGCACGAGGGCAATTGGGAGCAGCAGCCGAACAAGGGCATGCTCTGCGTCAAGGGGCGCTTCGGACTGGACTTCGTCGATTCCGATCAACGCCTGACCACCCCCCTGGTCCGCAAAAACGGCGAGCTTACGCCCGCGAGCTGGGACGAGGCTCTGCAATATGTTGCGGACAAACTCGGTGCGATCAAGGCCGAGCACGGCCCCGACTCGATCGCCTTTCTGGCCTCGGCCAAGGTTTCCAACGAAGAGAACTACCAACTACAGCGTTTGGCTCGCGCGGTGATCGGCACGAACAATGTCGATCACTGCGCACGACTCTGACACAGCTCAACGGTGGCCGGTCTGGCCTCCACGTTGGGTTCAGGCGCCATGACCAACAGCATGGCCGAAGTTACTTCCTCCAAAATCGTGCTGGCCATCGGCACCAACACCACCTGGAACCATCCGGTGTTCGGCTCGATGCTCAAGCAGGCTGTTAAACATCACGGCTGCAAGCTGATCGTCTGCGATCCGCGCCGCACCGACCTGGTCGAGTTCGCCGACATCTGGCTGCGACACAAGAACGGCTCAGACGTGGCCCTGCTCTGTGGAATGCAACGCATCATTCTGCTCGAGGGCTGGCAGGACCAGGCCTACATCGACTCGCGCACCGAGAACTTCGAGGAGTACCGCCAGAGCCTCGAATTCTTCACCCCCGAGAAGGTCGAAGAGCTCGCCGGCATTACGCCCGAGGATCTTTACGAAGCGGCCAAGCTCTACGCCACCAGCGGACGCGGGGCCCTGTACTACTGCATGGGCATCACCCAGTCCAGCCACGGCGTGGACAACGTCAAATCGTGCGTCAACACCCAGTTGATCACCGGCAACCTCGGATTCGAGGGCGGCGGAGTCAATCCGCTGCGCGGTCAGAGCAACGTGCAGGGCGCCTGTGACATGGGCGGTCTGCCCAACGTCTTCACCGGATATCAGCCGGTAAACAACCCCGACGCAATTAAGAAGTTCAGCGAATATTGGGGCGGCGTGGAGCTCAACCCCAACCCGGGCTTGACCCTAACCAAGATGATCCCGGCCTGCGGCGAGCAGATCAAGGCGCTGTACGTTATGGGCGAGAACCCGATGGTCTCCGACCCCAACCTCAATCACGTCAAGCACTGTCTCGATAAACTCGACCTGTTGGTGGTGCAGGACATCGTCAACACCGAGACCACGGCGATCGCCGACGTTGTGTTGCCCGCGGTATCGTTCGCCGAAAAGCTCGGAACGGTCACCAACACCGAACGCCGGGTCCAGCTGAGCAACGTGGCGCTCAAGCCACGCGGCGAGACCAAGCCCGATTACGAAATCATCGCCGACCTGGCCAAGCTGTTCGGCCACGAGTTCGCGCGCACTCCCGAGGCGATCTTTAAAGAGGTCACCGACCTGACTCCTTCATACGCGGGCCTGTCGTTCGAGCGGCTTCGTGACGTGGGCATTCAGTGGCCGTGTCCCAATGCCGAGCATCCGGGCACCGTATACCTGCACAAAGACAAGTTCTCACGCGGCCTGGGCGTGCTTACGCCGATGACCTACAAGCCTCCGGCAGAGCAGACCGACGATGAATGGAACATGGTTCTGAGCACCGGCCGGATCTTGCAGCATTTCCACACCGGCAGCATGTCGCGGCGTTCGGCGATTCTCGACGCCCTGGTATCAAGCGGCCACGTGGAGATCCACCCCTTGGATGCCAAAGAGAAAGGCATTGCGGACGGCGAGATGATCAAGGTCGCCACCCGGCGCGGAGAGATCACCACCAAGGCGATGCTTACCCCGCGTGTGGCACGCGGCTCGATCTTCATTCCCTTCCACTTTGCCGAGGCCGCAGCCAACATGTTGACCAACGATGCGATCGATCCGGTGGCCAACATTCCTGAGTACAAAGTCTGCGCAGCGCGCATCGTCAAAGCCGACGCCTAGGAGGGGGAGCAAAATGATCGACCAACAGCTTATTACCAAGATCGATGCGATCGCCGGCCGCTACCCCGACCGCAAATCCGCACTGATGCCGGCGCTGCATCTGGTGCAAAAGAACTCGGAAGGCTACATCTCCGACGAGGATCTGGCCCAAGTGGCCAAGATCATCGGCGTGTCCGTGGCCGAGGCATTCGGCGTTCGGACCTACTACACGATGTACAACCGCCGACCCGTGGGCAAATATCACCTGCAGGTCGACACCAACATCCCCGCGATGCTCGCAGGCGCCGAACAGATCGTCGAGCACCTGCAGCAGACGCTGGGGATCGAACTGGGCCAGACCACGGACGACGGCATGTTCACGCTCTCGCAGGTCGAGGATCTGGGATCGTGCGGCACCTGCCCGGTGATCCAGGTCAACGACCGCTACTACGAGAACATGACCACGGCCAAGACCGACGAGCTGCTCCAGAGCCTGCGCAGCGGTGTGATGCCCGAGCGGCCCGACCAGGGCAACTTCGGCAGCGCCTGCGACATTTTGCTCAAGCATCGCGGCACGGCCGATTCGACCAAGATCGAGACCTACCTGGCCGACGGCGGCTACCAGTCGCTGGAAAAGGCGCTGTCGTTAGAACCGAACGAAGTGCTGAGCCAGGTCAAAGAATCGAAAATCCGCGGACGCGGCGGCGCGGGATTCCCCATGGGCCTCAAGTGGAGCTTCCTGCCCAAGGGCGTGGACAAGCCGGTCTACCTGATCTGCAACGCGGACGAGGGCGAGCCGGGCACGTTCAAGGACCGCCAGATCATGGAGTTCGATCCGCACCTGCTGATCGAGGGCATGGCCATTTCCGGCTACGCCATCGGCTCCAAGGTCGGATTTATCTACATCCGCGGTGAGTTCGAGTGGATCGCCGACATCCTCGATGCGGCGATCGACGAGGCGCGCCAGGCCAACAAGCTCGGCGTTGATATCCTGGGCAAGGGATTCGATTTCGAGATCGTCGTACACCTGGGCGCGGGCGCCTACGTCTGCGGCGAGGAGACGGCGTTGATCGAGTCGCTCGAGGGCAAACGCGGAAATCCGCGGCTCAAACCGCCCTTCCCCGCGGTCGAAGGCTTCGACGGCTGCCCGACCATCGTCAACAACGTCGAGACCCTCTCCAACGTGCCCTACATCTTGCAGCACGGTCCCGAGGCCTATCTAAAGATCGGCGTGGAGAACAACTACGGCCCCAAGATCTTCGGCGTCTCGGGCCACGTCAACAAACCGGGCACCTACGAGTATCCCCTGGGCACCACCCTGGACGAGCTGATCGAGGTTGCGGGCGGAGTCAAGGGCAACATGAAGGCCGTGATCGTCGGCGGACTCTCGGTGCCGATCCTTACCGCCGAACAGGCCAAGGGTCTGTGCATGGATTACGACTCGTGCATGAAAAAGGGCACGATGCTCGGCTCCGGCGGAATCATCGTGATCAACGACCAGACCAGCATTCCGCAGGTGGCCCTGCGCACCATTAAGTTCTACGCCCACGAGTCCTGCGGCCAGTGCATCCCCTGCCGCAAAGGATCGAACACCATCAAAAACCTGCTGACCAAGATCGTCCAGGGACACGGCAAGCCCGAGGATATCGAGACCATCCTGCGACTGTGCGCCACGATCAAGGGCTCGACCCTGTGTCCCACGGGAGACGCGTTCGCCATGCCGATCGAGGCGATGATCAAAACCTTCCGCAGCGAGTTCGACGCGCTGGTCCAATAGTCGGTCTCTTAATTTAAATTCCCAAGGCCCGGAGCTTCTCCGGGCCTTTTTTCATTCCAGAGGGACGCATGGGAATATTTAGTTTACGTAAAAAAGAAAACAGTGTTTTCATAAATAATTAATCTTTGGCCAACATAGCTTGACGATAGCTACGTTTGTAAAAGCAATCGCTATCGTAGGGAGCAGGCATGGCCAAGCAACGGATACTGATCGTCCACGACGAGGAGGCGATTCTCGAGCTAATCGAATACAACCTGACCAAGGAGGGCTATCAGGTTGAATGCGTGACCTCGGGAGAACGGGCGTTGAGCAGGGCGCGCGAGCCTGCCCGATCTGATGGTGCTCGACCTGATGCTGCCCGGCCTCGAGGGCTCGAGGTCTGCAAGGCGCTGAAGAACGGCGCCAAGACCTCGCGAATTCCGATCCTGATGCTCACGGCCAAGGGCGACGACTCCGACGTGATCGCCGGATTGGAGCTCGGCGCGGAGGACTACATCACCAAACCGTTCAGCCCCAAGGTCTTGATCGCACGCATCCGCACCGCAGGTGACAACAACAGTTTTAACTTGTAGCATCGCGCGATGGGGTCCGTTGTACGAAGACTGCTGCTGATTCTGCTCGTGCTGTCACTGCTGCCCGCGGCAGCCTGCGACAGCGTCGATCAAACGGATCACGACGATGACGATGCGGGTGAGGACGAGATCGACGACGACGATCTGGACGACGACGACGAGCCCTATCCGCCCGGCCTGCCCTTCAGCTTCATCCGTCAGGACGACTCCGAGCCGATTCCCGCCCAGCAGCTGATCGCCTTCTCCGAGCTGCTACGCGATTTTTACGAACAAAGTTCTTACGCCGACTGGCTGCTGCGGATGAGCCACGGGGTGGACTCCTCCACGGGCATGCGTGACTACCGCCTGTGGTGGGGAGAGGTCTACGCCGAGAAGCACGGCGACACGGTTTCGATCATCCACAAATATTCCGAGGAACACGGCGGGCACAACATCCTCAAGTCCAACTCGCTGTTGCTCTCTTCGGCCATCGGCTGGTACTTGGCAAGCGGCGATCCGCTGCTGGGCGAGCTGACGCAGCAGTTCTGCGCCGGGATCAGCTCGACGATGCTCGGGATGGTCCACGACGAATCCGACCCGCTGCAACACCTGATGGCGCGCAACGTGGCGGCCTTCAACCACGGCTACACCACCCACGACGGCCGCAAGAAATACGTGGACTACTCCAACTGGTTCCACCCCTACGACCGCTGGAACTGCTCGCGTTTTCGCTATACGGACAATCCCTACTGGGGCGAGGTTTGGGTCACCAACACCCGGTCCAAAGACGGCCTGGGCTACTTGTTCAAGACCGCGGTCTCCATCGATCATGCCGCGCAGCACGCGGCAGACCCCCAAGTGCGTCAGACCTGCGGCGAGACGCGCGACCTGCTGCGGCTGTTCGCCCGGGACATCGTGGACAACGCCTACCTGATCCGCTCCAAGGACAGCCAGGGCAACGCCTATCGACCGGGGATCGACCCCGAGCCCGAGGAGGCGCGGATCGGCGACATCGTCTCGTTCACTGCCTGGGATTGGCTGGTACCCGACGCGGAGTGCAATGCCAAATGCGCCAGCGCTCTACTGGCCTACGGCGACCCGCTGAACAACGACTGCGATTCCCTCGACGGCCCCGGCATCTACGAGCTGGGCGCGATTATCAACAACCCGCCCAACGCCCACATCATGCGCTCGCTTCACATCGCCAACATCGCCCTGGCCCTGCACAGCGGCCACAATGACCTGGCGCTTAAGGGGCTCGATGGGCTCGAAAAACGCTTTGAACGCGATATGACCCTCGACCTGTCGCTGATCGACGTCGAGCCTGACAATTATTTTCGGGATATAGCGGTCAATCTATTGCAGTCGGCCACCGCCGGCTACTACCTGACCAACGACGAAGTGCGCCTAATCCAGGCCTATGCCTTCCGCTCGATCACCCAGTATCAAGACTTTGAAAACTGGGACCCGTGGGATGATTCCGTTCCCGAGGATCAGCAGCTGGAGGTCTTTCCACCCACCAGCAGGCGATTGGAAGACCAGACCGTGGAGGCCTGGTTCCATACCTACGTGCTGGGCCTGTTCATGGATTACTGCTGGGGCCTCTACCGCAACCCGGACAGCCCGCTGATCGTCGATTGCTCTGTCCTGACACGATAGTCGTTTCCATCAACGGCCCCGGCACGCCACGCGAGCGATTCGGCACCCAGCGGTAAGTACGATCCTCGGCAGCATCGATTGAAAACAGCAGCAGCGACCCGATCCAGGCCGCCGCCGTTGGTTGCGATCAGGGTTTTTAGTCCTTGCGTTTGCCCAGCACCGGCATGTTGACCACCTTGGATTTGGCTGGTGACGCGGACCCGTCGGACTCGCTGCTGTAACGGTCGATCAGGCTCTTGAGCTGCGAGCCGATGAACGGGCTGAAGCGGAACAGCAGGTCCTGGTCCTCTGCCGCGAAGGCGCTCTCGAAGAACGAGTAGAGGGTGATCACACCGATCGACTTGCCCAGGAAGATGATCGGCAGCGAAAGACACGACTGGTAGGCGGCCTTGCCGCTGACCGAGTTGGCGAACTCGGCATCGTTAGGCCTACAGACCGTGGGCTTCTCGTTGGAGAAGACCCAGCCGCTGGTGCTCGCGCTGATGCTGATCACGTTGTGGCGCATGTCGTCGTCGTCCTTGCCGCTGACGATCAGCGGCCGCAGCTGCATGCCGTCCTCGTCGGGCACGTAGACCAGGAACGTCGAATGCGGCACCACGTTGGAGATGAACCCCGAGAGCATCTCCAGGGTCGAGCCGGCGTCGGACTCGCTGGCGAAGATCTTGGAGAAGCCGTCGAACAGCTCGCGCTCCCGATCGGCGTAAGCCATGCGCCGTTTCATCCCCGCTTCGTGGGATTCGTCGTAGTCGATGACGATGTTGTTCGAGCGCAGGATGTCCATCAGATCGTTGTGGCTGATCTCGACGTCGTGCTCGAGTTCGTCGAGGTGTTCGAGGAAAACGTCGGTGATGCTCGGATCGAGCGTAAAGCCCTTCTCCTTGCGCATGATCGCGATCGCCTTCTCCTTCTCCATCTTCGGCCGGTAGGGCCGGCTGGAACGGATGGCGTCGTAGACGTCGACCACGGTCAGGATCCGGCTCTCGAAAGGGATCTCCTGGCCGGCCAGGCCGTCGGGGTATCCGCGCCCGTTCCATTTCTCGTGGTGGTGGCGCACGATCTTGCTCACCGGGAACGGCAGCGGAATGCCCTTGAGCATCTCGGCGCCGATGATCGGGTGCGACTTCATGATCTGGAACTCGGACTCCGAGTACTTGCCCGGCTTGTTGAGGATCGCGTCGGGGATCGCGATCTTGCCGATGTCGTGGACCTGGGCCGCGAAGCTGATGCCCTTGATCGTGGCCTCTTCCTCGATCCCGAGCTTGCGCGCCAGGCTCACGGCGTAGGCCTGCACGCGGTGCACGTGGCCGTGGGTGTAGGCGTCCTTGGCGTCTGTGGCCAGCGCCAGGGCGCGGACCGTCGACATGTGCAGGTCCTCAAGCTCGGAGATGTGCGAGTGCGACTCCTCTTCCTTCTGCAGGTAGATCTGCTGGCTGAAGTAGGTCAGGCCGATGATCGGGATCGTCACCAGGAAACCCAGCGCGCTGGCCTGGGTGTCCAGGATGAACAGCAGCGCTGCGATCGAGCCCGCGGTATAGAAGCCGATACTGGTTTGCAGAAAGTTCTTGAGCCAGAACCTCAGCAGGTTTTGCGGCTCGGTGATGCAGATGCCCGTGGCAACGGTCGTGGTATTGACCAGGTAGTAGACCGTGACCATCGCAACGATCGGCAGAATTTGATCGGAAAGCGTGGCGTTGCCGCCGCTGCCCAACAACAGCGTATAGACGTAGGAGGCCCCGAAAACCGCCAGGACGCCGGAGGCGACGTTGAACGGGATCTTGAATCGCGTGCGCGGGCTGGTGTTGGTGATGCTCAACACGAACTTGCCGATGGCGTCGGCGAAGATCGCCGGCAGCATGCCGTAGAGCATGATGATCGCGAACACGAACGCCGTGTCGATCGAGAAGTGAACGTTGGAAAACGGCACCTTGACGGTCATCCGCGAGGTGATGATCGCCAGGCCAAGATACACGGCAAAGGCGAAGTCCAACTCCCGCGACAACGGCAGTTTGAACGAATATCCCAGGGCTACGACACCTGCCGTGATCAGCAGAATTACGTAGAGCCGGGAAGCCTGGGGCAGCTCTTTGAATGACATCCGATCCCCCTATCCGTTACCCAACTTGCTCCGATCGGCCTCAGTCGTCAATCTGGGAAATCAGGTGCTGCAGTCCGAGAGACGGCAAAGTCTCCGGCCTGTCCAGGTCGTAGACCCACAGCGCCCTGATCATTAACCGAGGCAGGTGGACTTGGTCGACGCCCGTCAGACCCGTCCAGCCGACTCCGCTGCTTGCGCAGACATCCGATGGAGCTCTCTGTTCTGGATTGAACGCCTTGGCAACCCGCCCGGTCCAGCCAACTCCGTGTTGTTTAACCGGTAGCGATCCCCCTTCGTTGCCCAGGCCATTGACCTTTTGATTCTCATCCTTTATTGCCCGGTTCCTCATTGTCCTGCTCCCGTTGTCTTGTCCGACTTTTCCGCATGCGGTTCGGCCCATAAACCTGCGTTTGATTTCGAACCGCCCTTGGTTCATCTTTCCGTTCTCCTTAAGACTCAATACAATAATAAATATGAGAGGTATTAATGTCAAGAGAAAAGTTAAAGGCTTTCATTTTTTTCGAAGGATGGGCCTCATGGCGTTAGTGCCTGTTTTTATTGAATTAACGTCAATTATGGGGTGTAATATGGACGATTTACGTGGTGTGTTGCATCACGCAATTGGCTGTCCGGCGAGCTTTTTTGCTTTATTTGGCAGTAGAACTTGGGGGGGGGGGGGGGGGCAAGAGCCCCGAGGAGGAGGCCGGCGTAGGGGTCCTTTTCCGGCCCC
>JAVCCG010000102.1 GCA_030765605.1 Candidatus Alcyoniella australis | reverse complement strand
GGTGATCGACTTGCCCGCGCGGCGCAGAACGATATCGGGATTGGGCAGCAGCCCGAGCAGGCTGCGCATCTCGTAGGCGGATGTGGCTCTAGTAGCCCGCTCGCCAAGAAGTTCTTTGGACATTGAAATTCTCCGACAGCTTGATCGACTCGCGCCGACCGCGGGTGGTGGGGTTGGGGACTTGGATAGTAGGCCGGGTGGCCGCGTGATTCCCCAGGGCACCGGCCCAGAACCTATCGGCGTGGGAAACCTTGGCCTTCCCGCCTTCGCCTTGGCCCTCTCCCTCCTCGTAAGAACGGATGCGGATATTTCCCGAGGAAGTGATTTCCTTTCCCACTGAATTCAGGTCGGAGCGGACCTTGAAATCGCCCTGGGGGATTCGTATGCGGCCGTCTTCAAAGGCTCTGTAAAACGACAGCGCCAGATCCTCTTTCACGGCGGCGGTGAAGCTCACGGCCTCCACCTTGGACTTGCCGAATTTATCCTGCGCCTCCTCGGCCATCTGCATGCCCAGGCCGGTTGAGTCGATGCAGGCGCGGCGCACCATCGGCAGAAATTGATAGAGGGTTTCGCGCATGTACTTAAAAGGCCGGTTGTGCATCTCGATAATGGCGCGCGTCCACAGCACATCCCCGAGCAGCTCGAAAAGCCATATCACCGCGAGGTGACGGCGGCGAGCGATATCGAACCCAAGCAACATATCTCCGGTCGGCACGAATCCGAACGGCATGGCAGCCGTCGCAAACTCATCCTCCGCACGGTCGATCAGCTCATGCGACAGGAGGGTCGAACCCTCGTCGATATATTTGCATTCGTACTCCTGGGCGAAGCCGTCCGGGTCGTCCATGCCTTCCCGGATGTAATCGATATCAACGTCGAGGCCGTCGGCCACGGCGTCGTAGATCGTCGTCGTGAACTTAGTGGCGCGCCTGTTTTGAGAGACTTTGTAAAAGCGGTTTCGGCGGCCACGAGGGGAACCGGCGATGCGCAATCTGTAGCCCCGCGTCGTGATCGGGAAGGCCGCGCGCCAGATCTCGGTTTGGTCAGGATGGCGGCTGTACTCATCGAGGTACACGTTGCCCGTGTGACCACGAATGGTGTCCGGGTTGCTCGGCAGGCTGAAGATCATGCGGCCGTTTGGCAGCACGCATTCTGTGCGGCTCTCTTTTTCAGCTTTCACCGTGTCCCCGGTCATGGCCCCGAGTACACGCAGATGGGCGTAGACCTTGCGCATCAGGTGAATCGATTGGCGCATGGACGACGAGCAGAGCATGGCGTCACAGTCGAACGCCAGGCTCTCTTGGATAGCCTCCAATGAGATGGTAAAGCTCTTGCCGATCTGCCTGGAGGCCTCCCAGAATTTCAGCCGCGAATGATCGTTACTGTACCGCTGCTGGAAGGGGTAGAGGATTACGCGGTCAGACGACATCGATGCCGTAATAGCGCTGGAGGGTCTCTTGCAGCAGCTCCTTGAGCTGCTCCGGAGAGCGCTTTTCCTTCTCGTCTTCCTCGAGCTTTTTTAATTCGCGGTTCGTGTAGGGCTGGGAGGCCGCCATAATCTTGGCCAGGGCATAGACCTTTTGCGGATCAGGATCCTCATCCGCGAGGGCGAGGTTGAGCAGCTTATTTTTAAGTTCGGCAAGACCAAGCGCAAAGTGCTTCTCGCTTGCTAGGTAGCGCTTGCGCAGGCGCTCCCAATCGCCTTTGGCCTTCCACTTGGAAAGCGTGGTCGCGGACACGCCGACACGCCGGCTGATCTCGGCCAGGCTGTGGCCCTCGCGCACAAAGAGGGTCTGGGCCTCGTCGTACCAGGCGGCGGTTTTACCCAAGATCGCGCTCCAGGGCCTCGGCCTTGGCCGAGACCTCGCGCCACTTGTTGCGGCAGGCTACGAGCAGACGCATGCTCTCGGCGGCCACATCGAGCTGATCCAGGTCGGCCAGGTCGCTGTAGGGCGGGAGATAGGTGCGGATGGTCATCACGTAGCCGTCCGCCTCGTTCTCCAGTCGCTTCAGCTCGCGCTGCAATTCCTGGAGCCGCCCCATCAGCCGCAGGCGTTCCTCGCGCACGCTCATCCGCGGGTCTCCCGTTTTACCATCGGGCAAAACTGGTTGTCGTGGATCATCTGCTGCAAGCGCGTCGTTTCGCGCGTGAACATCAGCAGCGCGTCGCGGATCTCGACCAGAAGCTGCCCGTCCTGTTTGACCATCTGACGGTAGGCGTCGATCTTGCGATGGTCGAAGTACCAGATGATGAGGATGATTCCGGGCAGGCCGAAGGCTTTGAGCACCTGCAGGGCCATGTCGAACGCGGATACCGTTTGGATCGGATCCATGCTTACTCCAAAGATTTGATGCCGGCGAAGTGCCGGTCGTAGGTGTTGCCCGGGGTAAAGCGACCGAGCACGAAGCCGCGTCGGCTGCTCGCGTTGTAGAACTCGTTGCCGGCCTTGATCATGCCCACGTGTCCGAAGGGGCGGTGCGCGGAAAAGGTGAACCAAACCAGGTCGCCGAACTCGCCGTCACGCCAGTTTGATTTCTCGGTTCCGCCCCAAACCGCCCACATCTTGCGCGCCGTGGTGCGCGGGTAATGGAAGCCCGCGCGACGGCAAACGTACCAGAGCGATCCGGAACAGTCGGCGCCGGATTGGCCCTCGCCGCCCCAAACGTATGGCACGCCGAGGAAGGCCTCGAGCTCGGCCGCGAGGCGCTCGTAGCGCGGATCAGAATATCCCGCTGATGGCGAGGCCCAGGCCGACAAACAGGCCAGCGAGCACAAGACCAACAGCCAGGTTGCCGTTCTTGATCTCAGCGACAAAGTTCACCTCCGGCGTGGCGCGATCGACGATGTGATAGGCGGCCATGAACAGCACAACGGCCAACAGGCCGCTGATCACACTGGCGCCCAGGTAGCTGACGAGTCCCATTGAATCCTCCGTAGCGGTGCATTGCGCGCCCATTCTAGGCAGGCGGGCGAGGACGTTTTGGACGTGCCGGACGTACCGGACGAATAATCGCGGACGCCCCTGCGGATAGCGTCCAGTCCGTCCGGTGCGTCCAATGAGCTGCGAATAATCCTGTTAGCTTTTGCGCATGCCGAACGACGCAACCAACTGGTTCGAGATCTTCAAGCTGGGCAAATACCCGCAGGGCGACTGGTCCGATCCGTCCAAAATAGACGGTGTGATCGCGCGCTATGACGCCTCGGTTCACGAGGCGCCGTTGATTCTCGGCCACTCCCAAGACGATCAATCCGAGCAGCCGTCCTACGGCTGGGTGACCGCGCTCAAGCGCGTTGGTGATCGCGTCCTGGCGCAGGCTAAGCAAGTTCCGCAAGTGTTTCGTGAGGCGGTCGAGGGCGGGCGTTTTCCGAAGCGCTCGGTTGAGATCTGGCGCGACCTGGATGGCGGCGGCCCGTATCTGCGCGCCATCGCCTTCCTCGGTGCGACCACGCCGCAGATCAAGGGCCTGACGCCGGTCAAGTTCGGCGACGGGGGAAAATTTGACGTTTTCGAGCTCGAGGCCGAGGGCGGCTTCGACTCGTTCGAGCAGGAAAACCAGCCGGGGAGCGGGGGCGCCCCGGATGCCCAAGGGAACGGGGCGCCCCCGAAAAACACGGAGGAACAGATGGATCTACAGGCACAGCTCGACGCCCTGCAAAAGCAGATGGCCGAGCTTCAAGCCGGGAAAGAGTCCGAGGCCGCGAAGTTCGCGGAGGACGCGAAGAAGCAGGCCGAGGCGCTCAAGGCCAAGGACGGCGAGCTGGCCAAGCTCAAGGCGCAGGGGCATCGGTCCGCGCTGGAAAGCTATTTCGACAAGCTCGCGGCCGAGGGCAAGGCGGCTCCGGCGTGGAAGGACGCGGGGATCGTGGCCTTCATGGAGCAGCTTGAGAGCGAGGCCGGCGACGAGGTCGCGGTTCTCAACTTCTCGGATGAGAAGAAGGAAATCACGCCGCTGACCTGGTTCCAGGAATTCCTGGGCGCGTTGCCCGAGGTGGTGGACTTCAAAGAGATCGCCACCAAGACCAAAGCTCAACCCGAAACCGAGATGAGCAAGTTCAACGCCCAGGGCGGAAACCTGGATGCGGAGCGCGCGGAGCTCGACGCCACGGTCGAGCAGTACCGCAGCGAGCACCCGGACAAGAGCTACGGCGAGGCGCTGGAGATCGTGACCCAGCAGGCTCGCTAATCCCCCGACCGAGGGGGCACAGGAGAGACAGATGCAATACAGACCGATCCTGACCCTGCCGTTCACGGCCTCGGGGGCCGTCGCGGCCAACCGCTTTGTGGGCCATGACGGCGCGCTGTGCGGCGCGGACGCCAAGTCCCTGGGCGTCACCCGCTTCGGCGCTGACGACGGCAAAGCCGGCGAGACGATCGTGCTCGGCACGGCCGTGCTGGAGGTCGGCGAGCAGGTGGCCAAGGGGGATCGACTGGTTTCCGACGCCAACGGCAAGGGCCTCAAGGCAACGGCCCTGGCGGCCGCTGTAACGGCCGAGATCGCGGCCGCGCTCGACGCGGCTCCGACGATCACCGCCGCGCTGGACGCCGCACCGACGATCAGCGCCAGCGTGGACGCGGGCGATACTCCGGTCACCTCGACCGGGGCCAATGGCGAGATCATCACCGCCTCGTCCGATGCGCCGGGGATCACCGCCTCGTCCGATACACCGACGATCACCGCGACCACGACTCCGGAGGCCGTGCTGAGCGGCGGCACGCTGCCCCAGGCGATCAACGCCATC
>JAVCCG010000101.1 GCA_030765605.1 Candidatus Alcyoniella australis | reverse complement strand
TTATCTCCCCCAAGAGTTCACATCGACGGGGAGGTTTGGCACCTCGATGTCGGCTCATCGCATCCTGGGGCTGAATAGGGTCCCAAGGGTTTGGCTGTTCGCCAATTAAAGCGGTACGTGAGCTGGGTTTAGAACGTCGTGAGACAGTTCGGTCCCTATCCTATGTGGGCGCAGGATATTTGAGAGGAGCTGCCTTCAGTACGAGAGGACCAGGGTGGACAGACCTCTAGTGTGCCAGTTGTCCCGCCAGGGGCATCGCTGGGTAGCCACGTCTGGAAAGGATAACCGCTGAAAGCATCTAAGCGGGAAGCCTCCCTCAAGATTAGATATCCCTCCCTTCGGGGAATAAGACCCCTCGTAGACTACGAGGTTGATAGGTCGGGTGTGGAAGCGCAGTAATGCGTGCAGCTAACCGATACTAATAGGTCGAAAGGCTTGACCCCCAGATTTTTGTCCAAGCCTGGGGGGCGAATCGTAAAGCTATTGATAAGACGATTGCTATAGGAAATCTTAAGTTGGATCGAATGCAAATTTCCGGTGATAATGGCGGAGGGGCCACACCCGTTCCCATCCCGAACACGGAAGTTAAGCCCTCCAGCGCCGATGGTACTGCCAGGGAAGCCAGGTGGGAGAGTAGGTCGTTGCCGGAGAACTAATAAAAGGCCGCCCAATAGGGCGGCCTTTTCGTTTTATGCTGCCTTGATCATGCTTCCCACCAGACACCGTCCTGCTGAACATCTTTTAAATGTGCGAAAAATATTTTACGTTATCGATGTATGCAGACCTTCAAACGTCTTCCTGACCGTTCAAATACGCTTGGGATATTTTTTCATGAAATCCGCCAGTGAGAATATACCCTCAAGGTAGAGCCCATAGCCCATGAAATTGGCGGTAGCAAAGGTGACCTCAACTTTTTGGCGGCCGATCATCTTCTGCTTTCCAATGATTTGAGAGAGGATTTTACTCTCGGGGTCGTGATTCGCCAAAATGAACATCAGCTCGACCTGGGATAGGTCAAAGGATTCAATGTCCTTCTGATTGTCTATCAGGCCCAGACGTCGTTTTTGGTTGAAGACGGTTTTCATCTCGTCGGCGAGTCCGGTCAGGTTGCTTTGGATACAAGAGAATTTTTTTATATCTGCCAAATGGGCAACTATTCCGGCTTTTCCTTTCAGTGCACTATCAGCATACTTCACCTCGACAAACGAGAGCGTCAAACCACGGTTCCGCTTCCTGATGCTTCCCTTGGACGGCCAGCGAACACCAACCAGATCAAAACGCCCCTCTTTACTTTGGTATTCAAAGTCACAGATGAAATAGTCCGTTCCTTTGGCAACTTTTCCAATGTTGTTGATCCGGGCGATCCTCTGCTGAATCTCCTTTTCATCGCGCGGGTGCTTGGCGAACCACAGGTCCATGCCCTGTTTCAACATTGGTAGCGCATCAAGCCATTCAGCGACATGCTGCGGTGACGTCAATGCCTTAGGAAGGTTCGGTTTTATGGCAGCAATGCCTTTGAAATAGTTAGAGTCAAACGCTACGGAGAATTCGCCTTGCGGGTTGCGCGAAATCCTTGAAAGGTTTCCGCCCCGGTAATAGAGGTTTATATAATCGTCCCGTATTTGAAAATTAAGTGTGGTGTCGTTACGCACCCGTTCCAGAACAGGGTGCATCAGACCGGATTCTAGTTGCTGAAGAAATTTCTCGGACAGACCTCGGCTACCGTTCATTTTTTTCTCCATTTCCCAGGTTGTATGGTGCATTCTCAGCCCTTCTCGAAAATCAACAGGAGCATCCCGGATTTCTTGTGCAATGAATCCGTGTCGGTTGAGATTCAGGCGACCGTTGAAAACTTTTCGAAATAGTCCATTTCAACCATCCCCTGTCTACCAGAACGCCTAGCCGAAGGCCACCATTTTGAGTAGTGCATTGCCGTATTCGATCTGCAACCAATCGCCGTCTACGAATTCCATTCAGGTTTCTCCTTTTAACTATCTACACGATCTTGTTACGGTGCTTGCTGATACCTTTGCTTCCCGGACGTCCATAGCCACTTTGCCAAGGCACGTTTCGTACACCGGGGACAAACCTAGCATCCACGCGCGACAGGGTTATGTCGTCTTTTCCTAAAAAGTGCGATCTCGTTAATAGAGAGTTTATAGCAAGATAGGAAGGATTTTTGGTGAAAGAAAGGGTAGCTCAGGGTCGGTGACCGTCAGATCAGATCAAGCCCCTGCATCCAGTGGATAGTGGTCTCCAGCGCCTGGTCGAACGGCGTGATCGTGTACCCCAGCTCGTCGATCGCCTTTTGCGAGCTGTAGGCCCAGGCGTGCTCGGCCACGCCCACGGTGCCGGGAACCAGTGGCGGGGTGAAGCGCAGGGTGTTGCCCAGTCCGGCCAGCATTGCGGCCGAGCCCTTGAGCAGCCACAGCGGCAGATGCAGGCGCGGCGGTTTGCGGCCGCTAAGCTGCGCGGCCTTGGCAAACAGTTGATCCATGGTTTTGTTCTCGCCGCCCAGGATGTAGCGCTCGCCGAGCTTGCCGCGTTCCATGGCAAACATGTGTCCGTTTACCACGTCGCCAACATAGGCGTAGCTCCAGGGTTTGTCGCAGGGGCCCGGCAGCGCGGGCAGCCGTCCCGCGGCCCAGTCGCTGAGCATGTTGACGATCAAGTTGCCCTGGGTCAGCTCGCCGGGACCGAAGACGATGCCGGGCAGCACCATCACGATCGGCGCGCCCTGCGCAGCCAACTCCTCGCTGATGCGCATCGCCTGATACTTGGTGCGTTCGTACGGGTTGTGAAAATGCCCCGGCTCGTGCTGCGCGGTTTCGTCGGCCACGCCCGGCCCGTCGCTGTGTCCCAGGGCGATGAACGAGCTGGTATGCACGATGCGCTTCACGCCGGCATCAAGCGCGGCATCGAGCAGCCGTCGGTGCGCCTTGACGTTGACGCGGTCGAACACGGACCAATCTCGCACCCATTCCTTGACCACTGCGGCGCTGTGATACAGGCGGTCGATCCCCTGCAACGCGGCGGGCAGTCGGTCGAACTGCTCCAAGTCGGCCTGAAAAATTTCGAGAGCAGGGTGGTCAACCAGGTTGCCCAGCTTGGAGGGGTCGCGCACCAGGGCGCGCACCTGTTGTCCCTCGAGCAGCAGCCGCTTGAGCAGCAACTTGCCCACGAACCCTGTGGAGCCGGTGATCAAGGTGGTCATCACATCCCCCGCAATGCGCTGTGAATGTCGAATTTGGCTGCACAACCTGCGGCGAGTATAACAAGATTCAGCATCAGGTTGGACGAGATTGACTTGGCGCGCCGCTCATGTTTAACTTTGCCGCAAGCGTTACGTACCAAATTGGAGGACGGCCTTGAGGCGTTTTATCGTTCTGATACTGTTGATTTGTGCTGTTAATCTGTTCGTCCTCGATCTGCCTGCTCAGGCTGGCGGCACTCGTGAAATCGCCATCGGCACATTCCTGGGAATGGGAATGGGCGTGACCTTGGGTGGAGCGGTTCTGCTGTTCTCGCCCAACAACGAGACGAGCGACGAAAACCTGGATACGTTTCTTTGGTCGGGAGTGGCCATCGGCGGGGCCGGTGGATTCGTGCTTGGATCGTTCGTGCCCGAAGGAGCTGGCTTCACGCCCGGCGTCGATATGTCGCGCTATTTGGAAGGCTCGATCCTGCTCTGGCCCGCGCCCTTTGTTGCCCAGTACAATTACGACGGCGAGCAGCAGACGGTCCTGGGCGCCAACCTGATCCATCTCGTTTTCTAGCCATCAAGCCCCTGGCAAAGGGGCGCGTTGAACGTGTTGTTTAAAGCCGATGTAATCAAGCCAGGCCGCTATATCGGCGGCGAGGTCGGCCAAGTGGTCAAGCCCGCGGTCGGCCTGCGCGCCCGAATGGTATTGGCGTTCCCCGATGTGTACGAGGTGGCGGCGAGCCACCTTGGCTATCAACTGCTGTATCGCATTGTCAACGCCGAGCCCGACCTGGCAGCGGAGCGGGTCTGCGCGGTGTGGAGCGATGCCGAAGAGTTGCTGCGCAAGCGGGGCTTGGCGCTGACCACGCTGGAGAGCGGCGCTGAGCTGAGCGGCTTTGACGTGATCGGCTTCAGCGTGCCCTACGAGCTGCTGGCCACCGGCGTGCTGCAGATTCTCGACCTGGCCCGCATCGCCTTGCGCGCGGATCAGCGCGGCGAGTCCGACCCGATCGTGATCGGCGGCGGCCCGGCGTTGATCAATCCCGAACCGTTCGCACTGTTCTTCGACGCTGTGGCCATCGGCGATGGCGAGCGGTTGCTGCCCCAAATGCTGCGGCTGGTGGGCGAGCGTCGTGCGGCCGGAGATTCCCGCCGCGCGATTCTGGAACAGCTATCGCAGATCGAAGGGCTGTACGTTCCCGCGCTGTACCACGCGCCAGAGGACCGGGCGCTGCCGCTAACGCCGATCAGCCCGGCTCCGGAGCGCGTGCGGCGCACGGTGATCCCGGACCTGGACCAATATCCGCCGCCGGGTCGTCCGCTGGTTCCGACGATCCAGGCGATCCACGACCGGCTGAGCGTGGAGCTGTGCCGCGGCTGCACGCGCGGTTGCCGCTTCTGCCAGGCGGGTTACATCTATCGGCCGTTGCGCGAACGCAGCAGCGAGCCGCTGCTGGAGCAGATCGAGCGCGAGCTGCGGCAGAGCGGATTCGAGGAGCTGGGCCTGCTCTCGCTCTCCACCGGCGATTACTCCGACCTGGCAACCCTGTTGCCCGGCGTGCTGGGGCTGACCCGGGACGACCGCATCGGCACCAGTCTGCCCAGCCTGCGCGTGGAGAGCCTCGATGCGCGGATCGTGGAGTCGATCCGCCAGGTGCACAAGACCGGCTTCACGATTGCAGTGGAAGCTGGCGGCGGAGGGCTGCGCCGCGCGATCAACAAGCCGATCAGCGACGAGCAGGTGTTGGAAACGGTCCGGCGGGTTTTCGAGGCAGGTTGGAAACACATCAAACTTTATTTCATGGTCGGGCTTCCCGGCGAAACACAGGACGACTTGCGACAGATCGTCGAGCTGGCCCGCAACGTGATGCGCAATGTGCGTTCGATTTCGCGCCGCGGCGGAGTCAATCTGCATTTGGCGACCTTCGTGCCCAAGCCGTTCACCCCGTTTCAGTGGGAGCCGATGATCAGCCTGGAACAGGCCCGGCAACGGATCGACCTGATCCATAACGCGCTGCGTCGCAGCGGGATCAAGCTGCGCTGGCAGGATCCGCGAACCAGCCGACTGGAGTCGGCGTTCGCCCGCGGCGGTCGCGAGGTAGGCGAGGCGATACTCGAAGCCTATACGGCGGGAGCGCGATTCGACGCCTGGACCGAACACTTCGATAACCAGCGCTGGATCGAAGCCTTTGCCAGCATGGGCCTCGATCTGGAGCACTGCGCGCAAAACGGATTCGAGCTCGACGCGCTGCTGCCGTGGGACCACATCGACTGCCGCATTGACAAACGCTTCCTGCTCGAGGAACTGCGGCGTTCGCAGGTCGGCGAGCTGACCGCCGACTGTCGCACGGGCCAGTGCTCGTCCTGCGGAGCGTGCGACGATCAGCTCGAGAACCGGCTGGCGCGTGCGCCAAAGCAGGGCGCGGCGCAGTCTGCGCCAATCCACGTTGCTGCTGTGCGGCCCGCTTCCGACGTGCCGCTGGCGCGGGTCCGTATCCGCTTCGAGAAGCTCGGGGACGCCCGGCTGCTGAGCCATTTGGAGCTGGCGTCGGCTGTGGAGCGTTCGCTACGCAGGGCCCGCGCGCCGATGGCTTACAGCCAGGGGCATCATCCCAAGCCGCGGCTGAGCTTCGGCCCGCCGCTGCCCGTGGGAGCCCAGGGCCGCGAGGAGTACTTCGAGGCGTTGCTTGTCAAACAGCCGGATTTGTACCAGCTGGGTAAGGAGCTGAGCGAGCAGCTGCCGCAGGGGATCGTGTTGCGCGAGGCGCGGCTGATCGCGCGTCGGGATCGCAGCCTGTTCGAGTCGATCAGCGGCTTTTCCTATAGTTTTATCCTGCCCGCCGACTTGGCGCTCGACGAGTCCGAGCGTGCGTTGGCGCTGGAGCGCATTGCGCAATTTTCGAGCGGCGAAAGCTGGATAGTTGTGGAGGTTCGTGATAAGGCTACACGAGAAATCGAAATAAAGCCGCTGGTTATACGTATCGAGCTGCAGGGCGCGGACAGGTTGTTAATCGACTTGGCGCACCGGCCGGGCAAGCGCGGAGCAAAACCGCTGAGCATCATTCGATCGATCTTTCAGTGGTCCGATGAGCGCATGGCCGGGGGACGTATGACCAGGGAGCGGACCTTTTTTACGGACGAGGATCGAGCATGAGGCGCACGGTGCTGCTGCTGCTGATCGCAATGCTGCTGCTGGGCTGCGCTCGGCACGAGTTCAGTCCCACGCCGTTTCATCAAAGCCTTAGCGCGACGACCGAAGACGGCGTGAAGATCGCGTTGCATCATTACCGGGCAGCGGATTACGTTGCCGACGACAGGCGTCCGGTGGTTCTCTGCCCGGGGATTTGCAGCAACCGTTACTCGTTTATCTGCGACCCGCAGAACAACATTGTCGGCGCCCTCACCGACGATGGTCGCGACGTCTATCTGGTGGAGCTGCGCGGCCACGGAATGTCCGACAAGCTGCGCAGCCAGGATGCGGACGGCGATGGCTGGGACATGGACGACTATGCCCTGCGCGACCTGGACGCGGCCATTAACGAGGTGCTGGAGCGCACCGGCGCGGACGGGGTGGACTACGTCGGCCACTCGATGGGCGGGATGGTCGCCTACATCGCTTTGGCCCACGGCAAGTTCGAACAGGTCCGCGCGCTGGTGATCGTGGCCAGCCCGGCCTATTTCCAGCACAGCTCGCGCTGGATCGAAATGATGCTCAGCTCGGGCTGGCTGCTGAACCACCTTAATAAGCTGCCGGCCAACATCGGGGCCGAGGTCGGCGCGCTGTTGCCGGAAAGCGCTGATTTCGTCACCACCACGCTGTACAACCCGCACAACGTCACGCGCGAAGTGCGCCAGACCATGATGCGCAGGGCGGTCAACGACCTGAGCGCGGGCGAGGCTCGACAGTGGGTGGCGACCTACAATTTTTGCGGGCTGACCGACGCGCAATCGCAGCAGGACTATCTGGCGATGCTCGCGCAGGCCGACGTGCCGACCCTGGTGCTCGCCGGATCGATGGACGAGACCGCGTCTCCGCATCAGGTCCGGCGTGGCTACGACGCGCTGGGCGCTGCGGATAAGACCTACTTTATGATCGGCCGGGCCAACGGCGCCTCGGCCGACTACGGCCACATGGACTTGGTGCACGGCCAGGCCGCGACGCACGACGTGTTCCCGATCATCATTCAGTGGCTCGACCGGCACAGGTGATCGATGGAAGCTGAGCTGCTGATCAACGTAACCAGCGACGAGAGCAGGGTGGCGCTGCTCGAGTCGGGAGTGGTCACCGAGTTTTTTGTCGAGCGACGCAGTCGGCGCTCGTTGGTCGGCAACATCTACAAGGGACGCGTGGTGCGCGTGCTGCCCGGGATGCAGGCGGCGTTCGTCGATATCGGTCTGGACCGCGCGGCCTTCCTCTACGTGGCGGACGTGATCGAGGATCTGGAGAGCCACTTCAACGCCCACGGAGAGCAGTGGATCAACGGCATCGAGGAGCAGCGCAGCCTACGCTCGGAAGGGACCGTGCCGATCCAAAAGCTGCTGCAGGAGGGGCAGGAGATCCTAGTGCAGGTGGCCAAGGAGCCGCTGGGCACCAAAGGCGCGCGGGTCAGCTCGCACGTTTCGTTGCCCGGACAGACCCTGGTGCTGCTGCCGACCATGGACCACGTGGGGGTCAGCCGCCGCATCGAGTCCGAACAGGAGCGCGATCGGTTGCGCAAGGTGCTTGAGAGCATCAGGCAGCCGACAATGGGCGCGATCGTGCGCACAGCGGCCGAGGGGCAGGACGAGAGCGTGCTGCGCAACGACATACAGATGCTGCTCAACCTCTGGAACTCGATCCGCGAGCGTAACCGTGTGGCCGGCGCGCCGAGCCTACTGCACTCGGAGCTTTCACTGGGCCTACGCGCGGTGCGCGATCTATGCTCGTTGGGACTCAAGCGCGTGATGGTCGACGACGAGGAGGAGCAGAAGCGGATCCACGATGTGCTCGAGCCGATGATGGCGCTGAACCTACCGCCGATCGAGTACTACGATGCACCTGAGCCGCTGTTCGACGTCCATGGCCTGGAGGTCGAACTCAGCCGGGCGTTGCAACGCAAGGTCTGGCTGCGCTCGGGCGGTTTCATCGTGATCGAACAGACCGAGGCGCTGGCCGTGGTCGACGTCAATACCGGCCGCTTTGTGGGCAAGCACAACCTCGAGGACACGATTCTCAAGACCAACCTCGAGGCCGTGCGCGAGATCTGCTACCAACTGCGGCTGCGCAACATCGGCGGGATCATCATTATCGACTTCATCGACATGGAGCGCCAGGTCGACCGTCAGCGCGTGCTTTCGGCGATCGAGGACGGCCTGCGCACGGACCGCTCGCGCACCTCGGTGCACCACATCTCCGAGTTGGGGCTGGTCGAGATGACGCGCAAGCGCACGCGCGAGAGCCTGTTGCACGTGCTCAGCGAGCCCTGCCCATACTGCGAGGGCAAGGGCCAGATCCGCAGCGCGGTGAGCATCGCCTCCGAGGTAATGCGCCGACTGCGGGCCGAGGCCGCGTCGGGCCGCAGCAGCAAGCTGGTGGCCAAAGTTCATCCGCAGATCGCCTCGTTGCTGATGGACGAGGAACACGGATTTCTCGAGCAGATCGAGGTCATGCACGGCACACAGATCCAGGTGCGCAGCCATCCTGAATACCACGTCGAGCAGTACAACATCGTCAACTTGTAGCAATGAGAATTTTTGCCAGAGCGCGAGACGTCGTCGGCCGACCGCTGACGATCATCGCCGCACTGCTGCTGTTCCAACTGCTGGTCGGCCTGACCTGGGTCTTGATCGCCGATTGCCCGCTGGGCGTGTTCGACCTGGAGCGCGGCGACGAATACGCCACCGCGCTGAAGATGCTGCTCAACGGCGATGGCGCGGACAAGCTGATCGGCGCGTTAGGGCAGAACGACTACTTCCCGCCGCTGTACGAGATCGGCCTGGGGCTGGTGATGGCGGTCGCGGGGTTCGGTCCGGCGAGCGCGCTGTGGCTCAACCTGCTGCTGCTGGGCATCGGCTGCTGGGGGATGTACGACCTGGGACGTCGCATCGGCGGCCGACTCGAGGGTCTGCTGGCGGCCTCGCTGCTGGGGATGATCCCCTCGCTGGCCATGGGCCTGCGCGTGGCCTCCAAGGAAATGGCCCTGGCGTTGTGGACCCCGGCCTTCCTGGCCTGGGTCGCGCGCAGCGATGGCCTGTCGCGTCGCAGGGAGACGCTGATCGCCGCGCTGCTGTTCAGCGCAGGAATGCTGATCAAGTGGAACTTCCTGATCGTCGCGCTGCCCGCGGCCGCGGCCTGGGCGGTATTCGATTGGCAACGGGATGCCCGGCGGTCCGAGGCTGCCCGGATCGGGCCGCGCCTGATCAACCTAGCCCTGGGATCGGCACTGGGGCTGGCGCTGCTCGCGCCGTGGTATTTCGGCGTGATGGACTGGCATGCGATCCGCGTGCACTCGACCATCGACCCGACCTACCTGGACTCGGGCTCGCACTGGACCTACTACCTGGAAAACTTATTAACTCACCACTTACTGCTGCCCGGCGCGCTGATCGTGCTCGCGGGCGGCGTCGCGTCGCTTTGCAGACGTCGGCTGGAGCTGCTGCCCGCGGTGGTCTGGATCGTCGTGGGCTACCTGGTGCTAAGTGCGCTGCCGCACAAGGAGAGCCGCTACATTCTGCCGCTGCTGCCGGCCCTGGCGCTGGTCGTGGCCCACGGCGCCTGCGCCATGCCCTGGCGTCCGTTGCGCTGGTTGCTGGCCGGGCTGCTGATTATCGGCGGTGGATGGCAGGTGCTGCAGCTGAGCTTCGTGCGACCGATGCTGGTCACCGAGTCCGCGGGCCTGGTGCCGGTGGCCGACCTGAGCTGCCTGGGCACGGCCAAACGCGCGGCTGATTGGATCGAGAGCAGCGTGCCTTTGGGCCAACGCGGCGCGTTGGTTGTGATGCACCCGCTGAGCCGCGACGACGTGTTTCTCGGCCAACACGCGCTGAGCTACTGGTTGCGCCGCGGCGTCGAGCAGCGCGATTGGGTTTTGGCGCCCTGGGACAGCAACCGCTATCCGGACTTGGTTTGCGGAATAGGGGAGATCGAACTGCTGCTGGTCCCGCTGCATCTGCGCGGTCTGCAGCAGTGGGAGCGCGAGTCGCTGGCGCGCGATCTGCGCATCGCCTTTCCCGACTTTACGGCCATTGACGAGTCCGACCCGGCGCTGATCAAGATCATCGAACAGCAGTTCAGGCCGCTGGCGCGGCTGGAGGTCCCATGCGGAGTGGATCAGGACGAGCGGCGTGCCGGATTCGTGCTCTACGGACGGTCGTCCCCGCCTTCGTCCTCGCCCGAAGGCTGTCCCTGATTCTGATCGTCTTCTGACTCGGAAATTTCGGGCTCAAAGTATTCGGGCGAGAGCAGTCTGGTCAGCGCGCCCATCAGCGCGGGCTCGATCTCGCGGCTGACCGAATTGCTCTCCTCGTAGTGCGGATTGTTGTCCGAGTCAAAACAGATCCACCACCAGGCCAGCGGCGGGATTTTAAGATCGTGAGGCGGTTTGAAATCGACACGCGGGATCACGTATCCCAGGTTGTCGTTGGCCAGGCAGAACACCATCTTGTACTTGGCGTCCATCTGCTGTTTAAGCGCCGGATAGCTCAGCACCAGCTTCTCGCCGCTGGCGTGCTTATCCGCATCGTGGGGATAGTAGCGCTCCTGGTTTTCGATGAAATCATCGGGCAGACCCAGCGAGAGTTCGGGCAGCAGCTCGGCCGGTACCGCTGCGATCTGCGCCGGTCCGATGCGCAGGGTTGCAACCTCGGTGCGCAGGTTCTTGCCGTGATGCACGTCCACGCCGGGCAGGAACATCCCGCTAAGCCAGGGGGCGCTGCTGTTGTCGATCTGCCAATCGTCGTCGTAGAAACTGCCGGGCTTGTAGCCCAGAATTCCCAAAGATCCGGCCAGGCGCATCACCGGGTTTTGCATCGGCACCAGCACGTAGGCGCGCTTGTACTCCACGGAGGCCTCGTTGGCGATCTCACCGTTGCGCAGCAGGGCCATTAGTGCGGCCTTGGCCAGCTCGCGCCCCTGGACCGCGGCAAAGCGGAAGTCGTTGGGGATCCGCAGCTCCTCGGGCACTGATGCGGGGTCGACGTCGGCCGGGTACTCGGGGTGCAGCTCCGGGTCCCAGACGTAGGTCCACAGGTTGGTGATCAACCCGCCCAGCGGTCCGTTGGCATAGAGCGTGACTCCGCCGCGACGCTCGCTGACGTAGCGGCAGGCGTAGCCGGGGAATCCTGCGCTGAAGACCTTGCCCCAGGCCGCGATTTGTTGCTCGTCAAGCTGGGTCAGGTCGACGTTGGTGCGTTTGCCCGCGTAGGTCAGCACTGCCTCGGGGTGGCAGGCCCAGGAGAGCAAGGTGGCGATCGGTCGGCGATCGAGGCTGTCCACGGCCATTACGCTCAGCGTGTCGTCGATGATCAGCGGCTCGCGTAGGTCGGACAGGCCGAAGTTGAATTTCGTCTGAGCGAAGGTCAGGCGCGCGGGAACCAGATTGCGCGTCGCGTCCTCGATCGTCCGGGCCGAGATGTTGATAAAACTCTCGAAGTAGTCGGGGTTGATCCCGCTGGTCGCCTCGGCGTCGGTGTAGGCGATCTTGAGCACTTCGCCCGGCGTGACGTTGTTCAGGCCCGAGAGGCCCAAGGTGTCGGGGCCCATGTGGTTGTGCGTGGCCGTGACCAAGATGTAGTCGATGCCCAGCTCGGGGTCGACGCGGTCGCGGATTTCCTGCACGTCGGCGTTGGTCAGCAGGTAGAGATCCGAGGTCAGGATTGCCACGGTGGTGCCTTTGTCGACGTCGCGCAGCACCAGCGCGTGGGCCCACAGCCGGTCGTAGATGTACAGCGCCGCGCCGTTGCCGTTGCCCACGTTGATCTGGTCGTTGTCGTAGGCGAACGACTTCACCCGATCGCCCAGGCCGAAGGGCAGGCTGGGGTCGCCCATGCTGAACTCGCCGTCGCCGTTCAGATCCTCGTAGAGCGCGACCTCGGGTGTGATGTCGTACTCCGCGGCACCGGCCAGGACCGTGCCCGGAGGGTATGTCTGCTCAGCTCCGGCCGTAGCGGCAATCGCCAAAGTCAGCAGGATCGAAATTGTCAGTGCGCGTTTAAGCTGTCGGCTCATCTTCTCTCCTTAATAAGCTGCGGCCAATTATGCGCAGCCGTTGGTCCGCAGTAAAGGCGCGCTGTTACTTCGACGCAATGCGGGAGATCGAAAAAAATTGCCATTGCAACAAATCCGTTTTTATCGAGAGCATCGATTGGGGTATCTTTAAGGCCAATGGAAGACGCGCGCAAATGCCCCAAGTGCAAGCATCGCATCGCGGACGACGCGTTGCGTTGCATTTACTGCGGCGAGGCCCTGGACGAGATCACGCCCCGGCAGGACTTTGGCAAGTACGAGTGCCCCAACTGCAGCGCGCCGCTTCAGCGTCCGGCCGCGGATGGTCCGCTGCGTTGCGAGTTCTGCGCGCAACTGGTCGAGCCGATCCCGGCGACAGTGACCGCTGCGGCCGCCATCGGGTCGGCCCGGCACGTGCGGCAGGCGATCGAGGAGCTCGACGTCAAGGGGCTTAAGGGCAACCCGTTGCAGTTGATGGCCATGCTGCGCGCCAAGGGGATCGAGATCAGCGCGCCGCTCTCGGCCGGGATTGCCCAGCCGACGTTCCTGCAGCGGATGTACAAGGACAAGTCGAGCACGGCAGATAAAAAGAGCCGCTACGGATGCGTAATAGCGGCGCTGATCGGGTTTTTTCTGTTGCTGATCATGACGGTGTTGATCATGTCCTCGGGCGTGAGTAAGTCGCGTGTGCCCGAATCTGAAATAAGCAACAACACCATAGAGATAGGAGATCGCTAGCCCCCCGCTGGCCGCCCTGATTCGCCATTGTTTGCGCTGCCTGATGATTATTGTAATCCACCTGACATAGATCATATCTGTGTGCGTTGACACGCGGTTATTCTCTGAGCGTGACATACGTTTGGAGGAAATAGAGATGTCAGTTGAAAAGCAGGAAATGGAACGGATCGATATCAAAATGGTGATGGACTCCTCTGTGTTTTCCAACTTCACCGGAGACGTCAAGGAAGTGGAGCGCATTACCCATATCGGTAGCGCCAAGCGCAACCAGATGATCTACATGCCCGATGATCCGGGAACCGAGCTGTATTTTCTGAAGGCCGGCAGGGTCAAGATTTGCAAGATCACCGAGGACGGCAGAGAGATCATTCTCAACCTGGTCAAGCCTGGGGACGTTTTCGGCGAGATGGCCGTGATCAGCGAGGGCAAGCGCGAGAACTTCGCCGAGATCCAGGAGAACGTGATCTACTACTACATCAAGCGGCTGGACCTGATCGCGCTGATGAAGAGCAGGCCCGAGGTGGCGATCCGGCTGGCCAAGATGATCGGCGAACGACGGCTCGAGGCCGAGCGCAACATGGAATCGTTCCTCTACAAGGGCGTGCGCGAACGACTGGCATCGCTGTTGATCAAGCTGGCCAAGGACTACGGCATCAAGGACGCGCGCGGCAATATGCTGCGGATCAAGATCACCCACCAGGACCTGGCGAACCTGATCGGCTCGAGCCGCGAGACCGTCAGTTTGACCATGGGCGACTTCCGCAAGGAAGGGGTGATCGACATCAACGACCGCAAGATCATCATCAAGGACGAGATGGGCCTGGCGCGGATCAGTTAGTAGCCAGCATTTGTACCGAGCCGTTCTATGGGTTGAACGGCTCGGTTTAGTCTTCGGACGCGTCGGGCTGATAGAACTCTGGATGGTCCTCGGCCTTTTCGACAACGTTCTCCCAGTAGGGCACCTCGTCGTCGTAGTCGTCTTCTTCGTTTCCCTGAATCAACTGATCGGGCGCGTTGCGTCGCACTCCGGCCGCTGACGCCGGGTCGACTCCCAATGCGGCTTCGGGCGCCTCGGCGCTACGCGGCTGGCGATACGCCGGGCGATCGGCCGGATTCTGTTCACCATTGCGCTCGTGGCGCGTGCGCGGCAGATCCGGGATGATCTCCATTTCCGTGTCCGAGCCGCGCGGCGTGACTACCGACCTGGCCGGTTTGCTGCGCACCGCGTCGCGCCAGTCCGACGCGGGCTGCGACTGCTGCGCTTCGGGCCCCACGGTCTGACGGTGCGCGGAACGGAAGTAGGCGATGCCTGCGATCAAGCAGGCCACCACGATAACGGTAATCAGCAGTTCTTTTTTCATCTGACATCCAAGGGATGAAATCGAAAAATCATAGCACGGATCAGCGGCCCCGGAATAGCGGAGGGCTAGCGTTCAATCCTTATTGATCGAGCTGGCTGCTACGCGGGGTGAGACGTTGGTCGGGGATGATCGTGATGCGCGAGTATTGCACCGGCTCTAAGCCGGTCATAGCCGGTCGAAGAGCGCCTGGGCGTAGATCCGGTAACCCTCGGGGGTGGGGTGCACGCCGCCGGGATCGAACAGCTCCAGGGGCGGGCGTTGCTCGACAAGCAGCGGGCATAGATCGAGCACGTCGAAGCGTTGCTTTAGCTGCTCGGGATGCTCCACGTGCAGTCGGCACTGGCCGCTTTCGGTGATCGAGACCGCGGGCATCACCAGCAGCGAGCCGCCCCATGATTGGGCCAGCTCAGCCATTAGCGCGTGGTTGTCTAGGTAGTCTTGCGGGCTGACGCGCTTGGGCTGGTTCTCGTCGCCGAGAATCAGGCCCGGCTCCAGGCCGCGCGTTCGCCGCACCAGCTTGGCTAAAAACTGGTAGCCCACTGAGCGCTCCAGCAGCCGGTCGAGCCATACGCCGCTCGCGGCCAGTTCGCGCTGGTCCTTATCGGCCACCAGTACGGCCTGGGCCGTGTCGTGGATGCCGAAGTAGGCCACCACCAAGTCCGGCTGGTAGTCGGCCAGCCAGGTCTCCAGGGCGCGCATCCCCTGGTAGGATGAGTAGCCGGGCACACCGGCGTTGAGCACCTCGATCGACCGTTGAGGATTGCGCTGCCGCAGCAAGCGCTCGAGCAGGTAGGGGTAGGTTTGCTTCAGCGGCACGTTGCAGCCAAAGGTGCTCGAGTCGCCCAGGCACAGCACGCGGAACACGCCCGCGGGCTTGGATACGCTGGTCTCCTCGCCGCGCAATCCCTGCTCGTTAATCTTCATGCCCGCGCTGCCGTCGCAGCGGAAGCGCCAGAACAGTTGCGGGTCGCGCTGCATAGAACTGTCGTCGCGATGCGGATTGTTAAAGCGCATCCAGATCGAAAAATCTTCGGACCGATACTTGAGCAGGCGCAACGCGCTCTCGGCCAGGCCGAAAAACAGCAGCATTGCCAGCAGGGTGAAGATCAGCGGTTTAAACGACCGCTTTGATTTTGGCACCGTCCTGCTTACCTTTCGGATTGCGCCATCAGCTCGGCGATCAGCTCGGGCTCGACCCGATATTGCGAGCCGCGCCCCTGATAGAAGCCGTGGACGTGGATCATGTGAATTCCCAGGGCGCTGACCTGCATCGCGCGAGCGCTGGGCTCGTGGCGCAGACGCATCAGCACCTTGGGGAAAACGCCGTCAGCCCAGGGGCAGGGGGTGCGGCCGCGGAAGTGTTCGACCTGCACCACGAGTTGTCCCGCGTGGATCGGGTCGCCCAGGCCGTCGCGCCCGATTTCGAGCAGGTTGCTCAGAAAGTCGGCGATCTGCTCGTGGCTCAGATCCAGGGCGTTGACGCGCCCCTGGTCCGCGGTGAGGATTTCGACCAGCGGCCGTTGGTCGTGGCCGAGCATGCCGTTGATCACGATCCGGCCCGGCTGCATCTTGCGTTGGACCTCGTCCAGTTGCGGCGATTGCTTCATGATCCTCCTACGCGAACTTGTCGTAGAAGATGCGTTCTTGGGGCATGCCGTGCGTCAAGAGCACCTTGATGCAGGCGTCGATCATCCCCGGGCTGCCGCAGAGGTAGGCCTCGGCCTGGGCGAACTCGTGCTCGCCCGCGTCCAACACGTCGGTGATCAGCCCTTGCGCGCCCTCCCAGCGGTCCTCGTCGCGCGGCATGCTCAGCGCGGGCACGAACTTGAACTGCGGCAAATCGCGCTCGAACTGCGCCATCTGCTCCAGATAGCACAGGTCGTCGCTGGTCTGCGCGCCGAAATAGAACGTCGCCTTGCGGTCGATTTTTTCGTTGCGCATCTGGAACAGCATGCTGCGGATCGGCGCCAAGCCCGAGCCTCCGGCGATGAACAGGATTTCGCGCGCGGTGGGTTGCAAACAGAACTCGCCGTGCGGGCCGTTGAGCTCGACCTGGTCGCCGACTTTGAGATAGTCGAAGACCCAGGTGGTGCAGATTCCGTCGGGCACACGTCTGATCAGTAGGCTGATCGTGCTCTCGTCAGTGGGGTCGGAGCAGATCGAGTAGGCGCGGTAGATCGGCTGGTCGCTTTTGGCGTATTCCGGCGCGGTGAGCTGGACGTACTGGCCGGCCTTGAAATCGAGGGTTTCAGGCTCGGTCAACTCGATGTCGAGCTGCTTCATGTCGTGGGTTTGATCGATGATCTTGCCCGCGCGTCCAGCGTAGCGCTTGATCGCGAACAGTTCTTGCGGGATCTCGATTCGCAAATTATTGCGCACCTTGACCTGGCAGCTGAGGCGTACGTTGTTCTTGCGTTCGGTTGCGCTGAGGTAGGGCGCCTCGGTGGGCAGCAGCGGGCCGCCGCCCTCGAGCACCTTGACCTTGCACAGCCCACAGCTGCCGCGCCCGCCGCAGGCCGAGGGGATGAACAGCTTGTTTTCGGCCAGCGCGCCGAGCAGGTGACCGCCGCCCTGTACGTTCAGACTGCGCTCCTCCTCGTCGTTGATCGTGATTCGGCATTCGCCGTAGTTGGCGATGAAACGGTCGGCCAGCTCGATCAGCGCGGCGAGCAGCGCGCCGATGGCCGCCACCACGCCGACCTGAATCGCCAGGCTGGTGATCATTGGATCGGGATCATTCCGCTGAAGCCCACGAACGCCAGGGACATCAGCCCGGTGATGATCAGCGCGATGCCCGGCCCCTCGAGGGCCGCGGGGACCTTGGAGTACTTCATCCGCTGCCGGATGCCGGCCAGGGCCACGATCGCCAGCATCCAGCCCAGGCCCGAGCCCGCGCCGAATGCCAGCGACTGCCACAGGTCGTACTCGCGGATCACCAGGAACAGCAGCGAGCCCAGGATCGCGCAGTTGACCGTGATCAGCGGCAGGAAGATCCCGAGGTTGACGTAGAGCACCGGACTGATGCGTTCGATGACGATCTCGACCAACTGCACGAAGGCCGCGATCACCACGATGAACACGATGTAGCGCAGGTGCTCCATCTCCAGCGGCACCAGCACGTACTGGTTGAGCAGGTAGGCGATCAACGATGTGGTGGTCAGCACGAAGGTCACGGCCAGCCCCAGTCCCACGCTGGCCTTGAGCTCGCGGCTGATCGAGAGGAACGAGCACATCCCGAGGAAGTTGACCAGCAGGATGTTGCTGGTGAAGATCGCGGCGAAGAAGATCGCTATGGGCCCGGGTTCCATCTCAGCTCCCCGTTGCCTCGGCCTTGGACGGGAACAGGCCGCGCGCGATCCAGATAAAGATTCCGAGCATGAAAAACGCGCCGGGCGCCATCACCATCAGCGTCCAGCGGGTGAAGTCCTCGGGCATCAGCGCCACGTTCCAGATCGTGCCAAAGCCCAGCAGCTCGCGCACTACCGCCACGCAGACCAGCACCAGGCTGTAGCCCAGTCCCGAGGCCAGGCCGTCGAGCATGCTGGGCAGCACCCGGTTCGAGCCGGCGAACGCCTCGGCGCGGCCCATGATGATGCAGTTGGTGATAATCAGCCCCACGTAGGGGCCCAGCGCCTTGCTGATCTCGGGCAAATAGGCCTTGAGCACCAGGTCGACCAAAATCACGTAGGAGGCGATGATCAGCACCTGGACCATCATTCGCACCCGGCGCGGCGTGACGTTGCGCAGCAGCGAGACCGTGCCGCTGCTCAGGGCGGTCACCGCGACCATTCCCGCGCAGAGCGTAACTGTGTTGACCAGCAGGTTGGTCACGGCCAGCGCCGAGCAGATCCCGAGGATCTGGCGAAAGATCGGGTTTTCGCGCCAGAGACCGTTGAGCATGATCGTGCCGGCGCCGGGCTTGCCCATGGCTTACTCCGCGGGCAGCGCGTCAACGCCGGCGGCGAGGAACGCGGCGATGTCCGCGTTGAGCATCTGCTGCACCGCGTAACTGGTGCGGCTGGCGCCGGTGATCGCGTCGACTTGGTTGGGCAGTTTTTCAGCCGCGTTGGACACCAGCTCGATCGCCGGCCGTCCGGCGCGCGGCGCGGCCAGCTCGATGCCCACGAACTGTTGCTGGAACCAGGGCTTGACTATTTCGCCGCCCAGCCCCGGGGTCTCCTCCTGGCGGTCGAAGCTGATTCCCTTGATGCGGTTGGTGCCCGGCTCCACAGCCAGCCAGCCGTGGATCGGCCCCCAGAAGCCCATGCCCTGGATGTCGAAGATGATCGCTTCGAGCTGGCCCGAGTCGTTGCGTGCGTAGTACAACTCGAGCCCGCCGACCCGCTTGGGCCCCTGGATCAGGCGTTCGAAGCGTTGGGCGATTTGCGCCGCGGGCATCTCGCGCACCGAGGCGTAGCGCTGCGAGTCCCACAGTCCGCTGACCTTGAGGATTTCGCGTTGGGTCGCCACTTGCTCGTTGAGCTCGATACGCTGGCGGGTGGCCAGGGCCACGGCCGAGACCAGGGCGACGAACAGCGCGCTGATCAGCGCCGTGTAGAGCACGGAGAAGGCGCGCGAGCGGTTGCTCAATCAGCCCCCCCCGGTCGAGGAGCGACGGGCCTTGCGGTGCTTGATCCGTTCCTTGGCCAGGTAATCGAAGGTCGGGGCGAAGATGTTGCCCATCAGGATCGCGAACATCGTGCCCTCGGGGAAGTTGCTGAACCCGCGGAAGACCACGGCCAGCGCTCCGATCAGCAGGCCGTAGATCCACTGTCCGTCCTTGGTGCTTGCGGCGCTCACCGGATCGGTGGCCATGAAGAACGCGCCGAACAGGAACCCGCCGGTGACCAGCCAGTTCAGCGGCGTGGCCGACTGCGGCAGCAGGTCGGAGAAATAGAAGATCACGTTGCAGCCGATAAAGCCGATCAGGCAGGCGAGCACGATGCGCCAGCTGGCGCTCTTGGATACGAACAGCAGCCACAGCACCCCGAGCACCAGCAGCGGTACGCAGGTCTCGCCGATGCTGCCCGGCGTGTAGCCGATAAAGGCCTTGATCCAGTCGAAGGGCACGTTTTGCGAGATGTCGATCAAGGGCGTGGCCGTGCTCAGCGCGTCGGGCTGCAGCGGCTGCGAGATCCATTCCTGGAATCCGCCCAGCGGGCCGACGGCCGGGTCGATCCAGCGATTGGTCATGTGTTGCGGGAAGCTGACGTAGATGAACGCGCGTCCGGCCAGTGCGGGGTTGAACACGTTCATCCCGGTCCCGCCGAAGGCCATCTTGCCGATGGCAAGGCCGAAGACGATTCCCACGCCGGCGATCCACAGCGGGACTGTGGCCGGTAGGGTCAGCGTGTAGAGCATGCAGCTTACCAGGCAGGCCGTGGTGATCGGCTTGCCTTTGGGCAGGGTGAACAGCCCCTCGGTGATGATGCCGATCACGAAGACGAACGCCAACAGTGCCAGCACGCGCCAGCCGAAGAGGAACACGCCGACCAGCGCCAGCGGAGAGGTGGCGTAGACCACGTGCATTTGCGGTTTGAGGTATTTGAAGTAGCTGCGCTGCTTGCCCGCGGGTTCGGCGCCTGTAGCTTGCTTGGAGGCCGTGCTCATCTTGATCTGTCACCCGCCCGAATTGATTTTGCGCTTTACATTGATAATGCCTTTTACCCCGCGGACCACACAGCGTCAACACGCCGCGGTTACAGCGGCGATGATCGGCGGAATGCAAAAAATCGTTCGCACCGATCGCGACCTATGATTGAGGTCATACTACTTTGTCGACCGAAGAACTTAGTTATAAGAATATGATAATGGAAGTTGTGGTATTCGGAGCGTCTGTTGGATTAAGCTGGAAGACAATAACATCTATGGACAACCGACAGCGCGGCTCACTTGCGGGATCTGAATCCTGCGGCAGGGGGATGCGATGAGCAGACAGATCGCCAAGGGGCTGACCAGCCTGGAGATCCTGGGCGTTGCGGTCAAGGCTGAGCACGACGCGGCGAGGTTCTATACCAAGTTCGCCGACCGGGTGCGCAATCCGATGACCAAGAGCAAGTTTAAGACGCTGGCTTCCCAGGAGCGCGGTCACGAGAAGCTGCTGTTGCAGCAGTACCGGCGCGCCAGCGGCGAGGATCGCCCGCCGGTTCCGGACAAGTATCAACCCGAGATCGACTTCAAAGTCTTCGATGAGCTGGAAACCAAAGAGCTGCTGAAAATCGCCATCAGGATGGAGAAAGACGCCCGGCAGCTCTACTCCGAGGCGGCGGCGCGCAGCGTCGATCCCTCGGCTCGCACCATGCTCGAGTATTTGGCCGATTTCGAGCACGGGCACCAACGTCAACTCGAGTCCGAGCTGCGCTTCATCACGCGCGACCCGGACCTGTACGACAAGGAAGCGATCCTGATCCACGTCGGACCATAATAGGGGGATGATCGATGACGCCTTTTGAAATTGCGATCAATACCGAGCTCGAGGGCGAGGCGCTCTATCGGCAAGCCTTGGAAAACGCGCAGAGCAGCATGGCGCGGGAGATCTTCTCCTATCTAATCGCGGAGGAGCAGCGTCACATGGCTACCATCGAGAGCTATGTGCAGAAACTGCGCGAGCTCGGAAGCATGCCCGAGTCGCCGGCCAAGTTCGGCGACATCGATGGGCTCAAGACCGTGTTCAGCGACGCGCTCAAGCACGTCGAGCAGGCCCTGCCCGAGGACGCGGACGACATGCAGGCGATCCAGCGCGCAATGCAGTTCGAGCAGCGCGGAGAACAGTACTACCAGCGCGCCGCACAGCAGGCGCAGCACGAGAACGAGCGCGATTTCTTCGCGATCCTGGCGCGCGAGGAGCACTGGCACTACCTGGTGCTGCTCGACTCCTACGAGGCGCTCAAGGATCCGCAAGCCTGGCAGGAGGGGGCCGACAAAATCGGCCTGGACGGGGCCTGAGTTCAAAGGACGCCGTTATGGACAATCAGAACATGGGATTTAAAAGCGCGCGCGAGGTTCTGGAGTACGCGATCAAGCGCGAACAGTTTGCCCACGATTTCTACGAGCAGCACCGCGACAAGCTCGCGGACCTGGCCGCGCGCCAAATGCTGCGCGAACTTGCCCAGCAGGAGATCGAGCACAAACGGCGGCTGCAGCAGGTGCTCGACGATCGCCGCTACGCCGGCGGACTGGCCCAACGTCCTCAGCGGCAGGATCTGGGCATCGCCCGCTACCTGACCTACGACGAGCTGGCCGCGGACGCCACGACCCAGGACGTGATGATCGCGGCGATCAAGTTCGAGGAGGGCTCGGCGCGTTTTTACGACGCGCTCAAGGCAATGTTCGAGGGGCACCAGCTGGCCGAGCTGTTCGATTGGCTGGTCAACGAGGAGCAGGGGCACAAGCTTCGGCTCGAACGCCTCTACGACGAGCACATACTTACTGATAACTAGCAAAAGGGGAGATATTGCAAATGGCCAAGCTGCTGATCGTCTACCAGAGTCGCACCGGCAACACTCAACGCATCGCCGAGGTCCTGGCCGAGGCCGCAAAAGCCAAGGGAATCGAGGCGGAGGTCAAGCGCGGTCGCGATACCGAGGTTGCCGATCTCGAGGCGGCCGACGCCGTGGCCCTGGGCGGAGCCACCTACCACCACGATCTGATCCCCTCGATGAAGGAGTTCCTGTTCAAGGTCGAGGCTGCCAAGCTCGAGGGCAAGCCGGGGCTGGCCTTCGGTTCGTTCGGCTGGAGTGCCGACGCCATCGAGATTATCCAGGAGACCCTGATCTACCTGTTCAAGATGGACGTTGTCGAGCCGCTGAAGGTCAACGCCTGGAAAGAGGAAGAGGGCATGGCGCAGGTCGGTCGCGTGATCGACGCACTGGCCGCCAAGCTCTAGCGGTATTTACCGATGACTACGCAGATCGAGGCGATCGTAATCGCGCGGCAGGCCGAGGACCGCGCAGCGCACTTTTACGCAGACGCGGCCCTGGGCTGCGCTGATCCGCGGGGCAAGGACCTGTTCGAGCAGCTGGCGCGCTACGAGTCGACGCACCGCGACAAGCTCGACGAGATGATCGAGTCGCTTCAGGGCGGTAACGGCTATCCCGAATACGGCGACGAGCCGCAGCGGATCAACATCGACGAGGCCGGCGCGGATCGGGTTTCCGAGAGCGGCGATGTGCTCGATATCATCTCGCAGGCGATCCAGGCCGAGCGCAACGCGGCCCAGAGTTACCGCGAGCTGGCCGCTTCCACCGACGATCCGGCGGGCAGGCAAGTCTTCGAGCGTCTGATCCAGGAGGAGCTACTGCACGAGCGCGTGCTTAACGACCAGTTCTACGCCTTGACCAACGAGGGGTTTTGGGCCTGGGGAGAATAATTACCCGACCCCGCTCCGAATAGTTTTATCGGGGGGGATTTGATGAAACGCGTGCTGTTGATCGCTGCGTTGACGCTGCTGACGCTGGTGTCCTTCGCACCGTCGCGGGCCCAAACCCCGGCGCGGATGACGATCCTGTTCACCGGCGACTGCCGCGGTTGGATCAAGCCCTGCGGCTGCGCAGGCGGTGAGATGGCCGGCGGCCTGATGCGCCGAGCCACGTTCATCGAGCAGCAGCGCGTCCAAAATCCCCAACTGGTGGTCGTGGACCTGGGGCACAATTTCCAGGGCGGCACGCGCCAGGAGCGGATCAAGGCCCAGACCCTGCTCGAATCGCTGCGCCTCAGCGGCTATACCACCGCCACCTTCGGCGCGAACGACTTTTTATTCGGCGCGAACTTCCTGGCAAAGTACGGGCCAGCGCCCTACGTCTCGGCCAACGTCACGCTGCGCGACGCCCCGCAGGGGCTGAGCGTGCCCTACAAGCTGGTGGAGATGACGCCGCGTTCGCTGATGATAGTCGGCGTGACCGGACCCGACGTGCTGTACTCGGGCGAACAGGGCTCGCTGAGCATCTCCGATCCGCTGCAGGCCGTGCGCGAACAGCTGGCCGCGGCCGATGCGATGAGCCCGCGGCCGGTGGTGCTGGTGCTCGCCGCGGTCAAGCCCGACGACGCCAAACGCATATTTGAACTGCCCGGCGTGGACCTGCTGGTGCGCTCCTACGCCGGAGGAGCGGCCGGGGCCGACAATCCCACGTACACGGTGGTCGGCAAGCGCGCCTGGGCCGAGGCCGCGGATCAAGGCCGGCTGGTCGGCCGCTTCGAGCTCTCGCTGGCGCCGGACGGCGCGTTGGAGCAGGTGAGCGTCGATTACACGCCCCTTGGCGATAAGCTCGCCGACCATCCCGAACATAAGAAATTCTACGAAGCCTACCTGGACGAGGTTAAAAAGATCTTTATCGAGGCTGCCCAGCAGGCTCAGCTCCACGAGCAGCAAAGCCCGTTTGCCGGTTCCGAGAGCTGTATGAATTGCCACTCGGCGGACTTCGACAAGTGGACCCAGACTCAGCACGCCCTGGCGATGCAGAGCTTGGCCGAGGCGGGCCAGGATTTCGACCCCGAGTGCGTGGTCTGCCACAGCGTGGGCTACGGCACGCCCGGCGGCTTCGTCTCGATGGACTTCACTCCGGGATTGGGCAACGTGGGCTGCGAGGTCTGCCACGGCGCGCGCAAGGCGCACACGGCCGATCCGACGATCAAGGGCGTGCCCGCGGACGTCAATACCTGCCTGCGCTGTCACACCACGTTGCGCGATCCGCAGTTCGAGTTTGGCAAGCGCTGGCAGACCATCAAGCACGGTAAGGGCCAAGCCGACTGAGGCCGCGGTTCTGTTGTGCTCTGCGGTTCGATCTGACACAATCGAGCGCGCTGTGAGCCATTGCCTCCCGGGGGTTTTCGCTTGAAGTTCGATACCATCGAAGCGCTCAAAAATATCTTCATATTTTCGGGAATGTCCGCCGAACAGCTCGAGTCGATCGCGCACAGCGCCGCGTTGGATGAGTTCAAGCGCGGCGACCAGATCTACTGGGAGCAGGAGCCGCCCGAGGCGTTGCATATCCTGGTCCAGGGCAAGGTCAAGCTGGTTAAGCAGGGGCGCGAGGGCAACGAGACCATCGTGGGCATGGTGGGCCAGGGCGAGACCTTCGGCGAGCTGGCCGTGCTCGACGGCCGTCCGTACGACGCCACGGCTCTGGCGATGGAGCCCTCGACAGTGCTGCGTTTGCCGCGCGCGGAGTTCATCAGCATGCTGCGCAGTCAACCGCAGATACAAGGCGAGATCGTGCTCGAGCTGGTGCGCCGTTTGCGCTCGTGCCAGGAGATGCTGCGCAGCATTTCCAGCGAACAGGTCGAGCAGCGCATTGCCCGGCTGCTGCTCAAGCTGGCCGCGCAGCTAGGCGAGCAGCGCAGCGAACAGATCCGCATCGGGTTGCACATCACGCGCCAGGAGATCGCCAACATGGTCGGCACCACGGTCGAGACCACGATCCGGGTGCTCTCGCGCTTCACCAAGCGCGGGCTGATCGAGACCCGCAGCCGGATTATCTACATCAACGACCTTAAGCAGTTGGGCGAAATAGCGCAGCAGGAGGACGAGCTGTGAGCCCCGAGCTGCTCGATCCCAAGCAGATTATCGCCGCGGCGATCAACCGCGAACAGCTCTCGGCCCGCAACTACGAGACGATGCTCCAGATCGTGCGCAATCCCCAATCGCAGAAGATCATCAATCGACTGCGCAACGAGGAACTGCGCCACAAGCGGCTGCTGACCCAGGCCCTGAGCTCGGGCGAGCTGGAACGCATCGGCAAGCCGCAGGTCAGCGGCAAGCTTCCCAAGCCCGAGCAGCTCGGCGACGAATCGGTCGATTCGGGCTCGAGCCCGCGCGAGGTCTTGCAGTTCGCCCTGATGCACGAGCAACGCGCGGTGGAATACTACGCGCGCTACGTTGATATTTTCCAGGGAACGGCCATCGGCGAGCTGTTCGTCAGGCTCAAGCGCGAGGAGGAAGGCCACCGCGAGCAGCTTGAGTTGATGCTCAGCAAGTTGCGCTGACCGGCTTTCGTTGATCTGAGACGATATGTTCGAACGATTCTTCTACGCGTTGCGCTCCGGCGGTGTGCCGGTGACTCCCACCTCATTCGTGCGCCTGCAGCAGGCCCTGGACCTGGGACTGATCAACAGCCTCGAGGACTTCTACGTGGTGGCGCGCTCGACCATGATCAAGTCCGAGCGCTGGTTCGATACCTACGACCAGATCTTCGCCCACGTGTTCCAGGGCAAGGATTTGCCGCCCGACAAAATGGCCGAGCTGCGCAAGCAAATCGACGAGCTGATCCGCGAATGGCTCAGCGACCCGGACCTGACCCCCGAGATCGACCCCGAGACCCGTGCCGAGCTGCTCGATCTGCCGCCCGAGGAGCTCGAACGGCGCTTTTTGGAACGGCTGGCCGAGCAGACCGAGCGCCATGACGGCGGCAACCGCTGGATCGGCACCGGCGGCACCAGTCCGTTCGGCCACGGCGGCACCCATCCGGGCGGAATGCGAGTGGGTGGCGCGTCCGGCGGCAGCTCGGCGATCAAGGTCGCGGGACAGCGGCGCTGGAAGGATTATTCGGGGCAGGGCGTGCTTAGCCGCGAGACCTTTGGCCAGGCCCTGCGACGGCTCAAGCAGCAGGTGCCGGTCGGTCCGCGCGATCGGCTCGACATCGAGCAGACGATCTACCAGACGGTGCGCAACGGCGGCGAGATCGAGCTGATGTTCAGCCGCTCGTTAAAAAACCGCGTGCGCGTGTTGATCCTGCTGGACAACGGCGGATTTTCGATGGATCCCTACGTCGAGCTGTGCCGCGCGCTGTTCGCCGCGGCCCGCGACAGCTTCAAGGAAATGAAGGTCGCCTATTTCCACAACTGCGTCTACGACCTGCTCTGGTACGATCCGCGGCGCTCGGAGCGGCCGCTGAAGACCGAGGATGTTCTAACCTGGGAAAGCGACTGGCGGATATTGCTGGTCGGCGACGCCTCAATGGCCTCCTACGAGCTGACCCATGATCGCGGCTCCATCGAGTACTACGAGCCGCAGAGCGCCAGCGGGGCCATCTGGCTTAGGCGCATGGCCCAGCGCTTTCCGCACATGGCTTGGCTCAACCCCAAACCGCGGCGCAACTGGGAGCGCACCATCGGCAACCACACCATCGCGGCCATCGGGCAGATCATCCCGATGCATGAGCTGAGCTTGCAAGGGCTCGAGTCGGCGGTCGGCTCGCTAATGGCCAAATGATCGGCAGCTCGAAGCAGGGACTGGGCCGCGGGATCCTGCTGCTGGTGGCGCTGGCCGCCCTGGCCGCCAACCTAAGCGGGCTGGCCAACGGTTTTGTCTGGGACGACATCCACATGATCGTCAACAACCAGACCCTGCGCTCCTACGACGGCTTGGTCGATGCGTTCACCCAGCAGATGTATCACGGGTCGGAGCGCGCCTCGCCCAGTTTTCGGCCGTTGCACGTGGCGCCCTACGTGCTGCAGTACCAGTGGTTCAGGCTCCACGCGTTGCCGTGGCACGCGCTGAGCCTACTGCTCTACGTTGCGCTGTGCCCGTTGCTGGCCGTGCTGCTACGCCGCTCAGGCCTCAGCGCCCGGGCCGCGACCTTTGCCGCGCTACTGTTCGCGGTCCACCCGCTGCACGCCGAGGAGGTCGGGATGCTGATGGGGCAGGGCTCGCTTAGCGGCGCGATTCTCGTTGGCTGCGCCCTGCTGCTGGTGCTCGGGAACCAAAGCCTCGCGCGCGACCTGCTCGCCGCGCTGCTGTTGTTCGCCTCGCTGCTGTGTAAGCCCACGGTTTTGTTTGTGCCGATCGCGGCCGCGGCCCTGTTGCTGGTCGGCGCGCAGGGCCAGCCAAAGCGGCGCTGGCAGCGCGCGGCCCGCGTCGGCGTGTTGTTCGCCGCGACCTGCGGCGTGTACCTGCTGTTGCGCAACGCGGTTTTGGGCCAATACTCGCCGGTCGAGGGGGGCGAGACCATCAGCGGCCCGGCGCGCGGGATCGTGGCCGGTCCGCAGATCGCACTGTGGTACGCGGCCAAGCTGGCCCTGCCGCTGAACCTGTGCGTGGACTACGCGTGGAAGCCCGTTGCGAACTGGGCCTCGCCGCGCGTGATCGTGTCGATTACAGCATCGGTTGCGGCGGTCGCGGCCGCTGTCTGGGGCCTGCGGCGCGGTCGTCCCTGGGCAGCCTGGCTGGTCTGGTTCCTCGCGGCGCTAATTCCGGTCAGCCAACTGCACGAGCTGCCCGACGCGGTGACCGACCGCTACGCGTTCCTACCCTCGTTGGGCTTGGCCGCACTGGCGGGAATCGGCTTGGACCGCGTTTACCAAGGGGGCAAGGCGCGGGCGCGGCTGGTCATTGCGCTGCTGACACTGTGCTGCCTGGTGTTCGCCGGGATTTCGCTTAAGCACAACCTGGATTTCCGCGACACTCGGACCCTCTGGACTTGCGTGCGCCAGGTCAACCCGCACAGTGTGCGCGCCTTTTACAACCTCGGGATTATGCACCTGGAGAACGACGAGCTCGACCTGGCTGCGGACGAACTGCTCGCGGCGGACAAACTCGATCCGCACCAGCCGCTGATTTTGGTCGCCCTGGGCGACGCGTACTTTCGTCAGGGCGAGCTGGAGCAAGCTATTGCACCCCTGAGCGCGGCAGTGCAGATCGATCCGCGCGCGCCCGGGGCACTGCGCAACCTGGCGATCGTCGAGCTCTACCTGGGCCGTCCGGCCGATGCACTGCAACATATTGACAAGGCGCACGAATTGTTCCCCGACGATCCGCAGATCGCGGCCGATCGCGAGCAGATGCGTCTGCATCTGGCGAACCAGCTTAAATACCCAGCAAACACCAAAAAAATCAATGAGATATGTCGTTAAAGCTAATGTAGAAAAGTAGGTAATATGTATTTAAGGCTTGAAAAATAGCATTATCTTTAATCGATCAAGCATTGGATTTCCCATTGGGGCAGGGCAATTGCGCACGTTTTATTGAATTCTGGACCGCACATGGCTTTTTAGCTATTCTCTGGTAGCTTTGAGACGTGCACCTGCGGGGGATCGATGAATTTCCAAGAGCTGATTCTGGCGTTACAGCATTTCTGGGCTGAGCGGGGCTGCCTGCTGGTGCAGCCCTACGACCTCGAGGTCGGGGCCGGCACGTTTAACCCATCTACGTTCCTGCGCAGCATCGGTCCCGAGCCCTGGAACGTGGCCTATGTGGAACCCAGCCGCAGGCCCACGGACGGTCGTTACGGCGAGAACCCCAACCGGTTGCAGCACTATTACCAGTTCCAGGTGATCCTCAAGCCCTCGCCGCTGGAGGTGCAGCAGATCTACCTGGACTCACTGCGCGCCCTGGGCATCGACCCGACCAAGCACGACGTGCGTTTTGTGGAGGACGACTGGGAGAGCCCGACCCTCGGGGCCTGGGGACTGGGCTGGGAGATCTGGCTCGACGGGATGGAGATCACGCAGTTCACCTATTTTCAGCAGGTCGGCGGTCTTGATTTGCGGCCGATTCCCGTGGAACTGACGTACGGACTCGAGCGTATCGCCATGTATTTGCAGGGAGTCGACAATGTCTACGACCTGACGTGGATCGATGGAGTGCGCTACGCCGACGTCTACCATCAAAATGAGGTCGAGCAGTCGAAGTACAACTTCGAACACGCTGATGTGAAAATGCTGCGCGAGCTGTTCGATATGTACGAGGCCGAATGCCGCCGGTTGGTTCAGCTCGATCTGTCGCTGCCGGCCTACGATTACACGCTCAAGTGCTCCCACGTTTTCAACCTGCTCGACGCCCGCGGCGCGATTAGCGTCACTCAGCGCACCGGGTACATCGGTCGCGTGCGCAACATGGCGCGTCACGTGGCCCGCGTTTGGCTCGCCTCGCGCGAGGCGTTGGGATTCCCGTTGCTCAAACAAGCCGCGGCCCAAGGGGGTGCGCGATGAGCGACCTGGTATTCGAGATCGGCTGCGAGGAGATCCCCGCGCGCTTCATCCCCGGCGCGTTGGACCAGATCAAGGGCGCATTTATCGAGAAGACCACCGCCGAGATGATCCAGGCGGAGCGGATCGAAGTGGTCGGCGCGCCGCGTCGGCTGACCCTGCTGGCCTGGGGAATGCCCCAGAGGCAGGCCGACCGCGAGGAGATTAAGACCGGTCCGCCAAAGCGCGCGGCGTTGGACCAAGAGGGCAACTACACCAAGGCGGCCCTGGGATTCGCCCGCGGACAGGGCGTGCCCGTGGAGGAGCTGTACTTTCAGACCACGGAAAAGGGCGAGGTCGCGGCGTTGCGCAAGTCGATTGCCGGACGTCCGACCCTCGAGGTGCTGAGCTCGATTCTGGACTCGATTATCAACGAGCTGCAGTTTCCCAAGTCCATGCGCTGGGGCGAGCTGGATCAGCGCTTTGTGCGGCCGGTGCACTGGATTTTGGCCAGCCTCCAAGGCGAGGTTGTAAAGCTTTCATTTGCCGGCATTGACTCGTCCAACCAAAGCCGCGGCCATCGCTTCGAGAGCCCGGAGCCGTTCGAGGTCGTGGGCCCCGACCAATATCTGGAACTGCTGCAACAGCGCGGCGTGATCGTCGACCCGCAACAGCGGCGCAGTCTGATCCGGGATCAGCTCGAGCGGCTGGCGCAGAGCGTCGAGGGCAAGGTTATGGACGATCCGCAGCTGCTCGATGAGGTGACGTTTATTACCGAGTCACCGCATGCGGTGCTCGGTCGCTTTGATCGCACCTATCTCGAGCTGCCTGACGAAGTGCTGATCACGCCGATGCGCCAGCACCAGAAGTATTTCTCGCTGGTCGACCAAGACGGCGGCCTGCTGCCGGCGTTTATCGCCGTGGCCAATCTGGGCAACGGCGACGAGCAGATCATCGCCCGCGGCAACGAGCGGGTGCTCAAGGCGCGGCTGGACGACGCCAAGTTCTTCTTTGAGGACGACCTGCGCATGCCGCTGGACCAACGGGTCGAGCAGCTGGGCGCGGTGGTGTTCCAGGAGAAGCTGGGCAGCTATCTGGACAAGGTCGAGCGGATCCAGGCCACTGCCGCAAAGCTGGCGCGCAAACTCGCGCCGGAAAAGGTCGAGAGCGTGCGGCGCGCGGCGTGGCTGTGCAAAGCCGATCTGGTGACCCAGATGGTCGGCGAGTTTCCCGAGCTGCAGGGCACCATGGGCACGATCTATGCCCGTAAACAGGGCGAGTCGGAAAACGTGGCGCTGGCGATTGCCGGGCACTACGTACCGCGCTCGGCTGCCCAGGAGGATTTCGATCTGCCCGACGAGGCCTATCTGGTCTCGCTGGCCGACCGCGCGGACACCATCGTCGGCTGCTTTGCCGCAGGGCTCAAACCCTCGGGCGCGGGCGATCCGTACATGCTGCGGCGTCACGCCATCGCCGTGATGGCGATCATCAGCCGCGCCGGCTACCGGCTACAGCTCGACGAGCTGCTCCAGTCGGCGCGCGTTGCTTTGGCCGACAAGGTCAAAATCGACGACGAACTGTTCGTCCAGATCGCAGAGTTCTTCCGCGACCGGCTGTACTATCAGTGGACCAACGCCGGAGGACGACCCGACGTGGCCGACGCGGTGCTCGCCGCAGGGTACAACGACGTGCTCGACGCCCGGGCGCGCTTCGACGCGCTGAGCGAGTTTGCGCAGCGTCCCGATTTCGAGCCGTTGGCCGTGGCGTTCAAGCGCGTGGTCAACATTCTCAAGCAGACCGACGAGGGTCCGGTCGACGCGGCGCTCTTCGAGTCGCAGGCCGAACACGACCTGCTCGCGGCCCTTGAGTCGCACCGCGCGGCAGTGGACGAGGATCTGCAGGCCGGACGCTATATCGCGGCGCTGACCAAACTTGTGGAGCTTAAGGGCCCCATCGATCGTTTCTTTGACGACGTGATGGTGCTTTGCGAAAATACAGACACCCGCCTTAACCGGATTCGGCTGCTCAGTGGATTGGCCGCGTTGTTTATGCGGCTGGCGGACTTCAAACGATTGTCCGTGTAGCAACTGGAGGAAAGTACAATGGCCAAGGCTGCGAAGCACGTGTACTTCTTCGGCGACGGTAATGCCGAGGGGAACACGGGAATGAAGAACCTGCTGGGGGGCAAAGGCGCCAACCTGGCCGAGATGAGCTCCCTGGGGATTCCGGTTCCAGCCAGGTTTACGATCACCACCGAGGTCTGCACTCACTTCATGCTCAACAACGGCAAGTACCCCGAGGGCCTCAGCGCTCAGGTCGACCGTCAGCTTAAGCGAGTCGAGCGCAGCATGGGCGCCCGCTTCGGCGATCCAAAGAATCCGCTGCTGGTCTCGGTGCGCTCCGGCGCGCGCAAGTCAATGCCGGGGATGATGGAGACCGTGCTCAACGTCGGGCTCAACGAGCAGACCCTCGAGGGTCTGGCCGCACACACGGGCAATCCGCGTTTCGCCTGGGATTCCTACCGACGCTTGATCCAGATGTACGCCGACGTGGTGATGGAGAAGGCCGCGGGGATCGAGCCTAAGGAGGGCCAGGGGATCCGCGCGCGGCTGGAGCGTCTGCTGCATTCGGCCAAAAAGGCCAAGGGCGTAAAGCAGGATACCGAACTGGATGTGGACGACCTGCGCAAGCTGGTCAATCGCTATAAAAATCTGATCAAGCAGGTGCTGGGCAAGCCGTTCCCGGACGACGCGCAGCAGCAGCTGTGGGGCGGAATTTTTGCGGTGTTAAAATCGTGGAACGGCAAACGCGCCAACAGCTACCGCCGGATCGAGGGCATCCCCGACCAGTGGGGCACCGCGGTCAACGTGCAGGCGATGGTCTATGGCAACATGGGCGAGAATTCGGCCACGGGCGTAGCCTTCACCCGCAACCCGGCCACGGGCGAGCGCGTATTCTACGGCGAGTGGCTGCCCAACGCCCAGGGCGAGGACGTGGTGGCCGGTATCCGCACCCCGCTGCCGATCAACGAACAGGGCAAGACCGATCACACCATACATTTGGACTCCCTGGAATTGGCGATGCCCAAGGCATATCGTCAGCTCGACGGCATTCAGAAGCGGCTGGAAAAGCACTACCGCGACATGCTCGACATCGAGTTCACGATCCAGGACGGCAAGCTGTGGATGCTCCAGGTGCGCGTGGGTAAACGCAACGGCCCTGCGGCCGTGCGCATGGCCGTCGAGATGGTGCGCGAGCGGATGATCAAACAGCCCGAGGCCGTAATGCGCGTCACGCCCGATCAGCTCGATGAGCTGCTGCACCCGATCCTCGACGCCAAGGTCGAGAGCAAGACCAAGCCGATCGCCAAGGGTCTGCCTGCGGGACCGGGCGGAGCGGCGGGGCAGGTGGTGTTCACCGCCGACGAAGCGGTGGCCTGGAACAAACTTGGCAAGCGCGTGATCCTGGTGCGCGAGGAGACCAACCCCGAGGACGTCGAGGGGATGCGCGCGGCCCAGGCCGTGCTCACGGCCCGCGGCGGAATGACCAGCCACGCGGCGCTGGTGGCCCGCGGTTGGGGCAAGTGCTGCATCGTCGGCGCCGGAGCAATCGAGGTCAATGGCAGCAAGGGGCTGTTCACGGTCAACGGCGTGACGGTTAAGCGCGGCGACCTGATCTCGCTCAACGGCACGCGCGGCCTGGTCTACCAAGGTGAGCTGCCGTTGGTTAAGGCCGCCGAAGACAATCCGTACTTCGGCGTACTGCTGGGGTTCTGCGACAAGATCCGCAGACTCAAGGTGCGTACCAATGCCGAGACCCCCGATGACGCTGCCAAGGCCGTGGCCTTCGGCGCCGAGGGCATCGGCCTGTTCCGCACCGAGCATATGTTCTACGGCAAGGGCTCGGAAAAGCCGCTGTTCGAGCTGCGCAAGATGATCGTCAGCGCCACGCTCAAGGAGCGTAATAAGGCGCTGAACCGGCTGTTCAAATACGTGAAGAAGGACATCCGCCGCACCCTGGAGGTGATGGAGGGTCGGCCGGTGACGATCCGCCTGCTCGACCCGCCGCTGCACGAGTTCGTGCCCGAGCGCGCCTCCGAGCGGCAGAGGCTGGCCAAGAGCCTGGGGATCGACGCCGCCGAGTTCGAGCGCCGCGCCGAGGAGCTGCACGAGTCCAACCCGATGATGGGACACCGTGGAGTGCGGCTGGGCGTGACCTACCCCGAGATCAGCCGGATGCAGATCAGGGCGGTCTTGGAGGCCGCGGCCGAGCTGATCGCCAAGGGCAAGAAGGTCAAACCGGAAATCATGGTTCCGGTCACCTGCCACGTCAACGAGCTGGAGCGGATGCGCAAGCTGGTGGTCGAGGTCCACGCCGAGGTGGCGGCCAAGACCGGTCTGCGGCGCATCCCCTATATGTACGGCACGATGATCGAGATCCCGCGCGCAGCGCTGACCGCCGACGAGATCGCCGAGGTGACCGAGTTCTTCAGCTTCGGCACCAACGATCTGACCCAGATGGGCTTCGGCTTCTCGCGCGACGACATCGGCGGGTTCCTACCCGAATACATCGAGCAGGAAGTGCTGGAGGCGGACCCGTTCCAGACCATCGACCAGCGCGGCATCGGCGAGCTGATCAAGATCGCCATCGAGCGCGGCCGCAAGACCCGTCCCAAGCTCAAGGTCGGCATCTGCGGCGAGCACGGCGGGGACCCGGCGTCGGTGGAGTTCTGCCACCGTGTGGGCATGGATTACGTGAGCTGCTCTCCGTTCCGCGTGCCGATCGCCAGGCTGGCCGCGGCTCAGGCGGCGCTACGCGACTAACGAAAACAAATAATATTCGGAGGCTTCAATGGCCAAGATAATCAAGAGAGTCAATGCCCGTGAGATCCTGGACAGCCGCGGCAATCCGACCCTGGAGGTCGAGCTGCTGCTGGGGCGCGCCATGGGCTGCGCAGCGGTCCCCTCGGGCGCTTCCACCGGATCGCACGAGGCGCTGGAGCTGCGCGACGGCGACAGCTCGCGCTACAACGGCAAGGGTGTGCTAAAGGCCGTGGCCAACGTCAACGGCCCAATCGCCAACGCATTGGTCGACAAAGAGTTCAAGAAACAGGACGATCTCGACGCCGCGCTGATCGATCTCGACGGCACGCCGAGTAAAACCAATCTCGGGGCCAACGCGATGCTCGGCGTGAGCATGGCCTTTGCCCGGGCGCTGGCGGGCAACAAGCCGCTGTACTACGCGTTGGGCAAGCGCCGGGCGCGTACCCTGCCGGTGCCGATGATGAACATCCTCAACGGCGGGGCGCACGCCTCGAACAGCGTGGACATCCAGGAGTTCATGATCGTGCCGCTGGGCCTGCCCAGCTATTGCGAGGCGTTGCGTTGCGGCTCGGAGGTCTTCTGGGCGTTGAAGAAGATTCTGGTCAATGCCGGTCATTCCACCGGAGTGGGTGACGAGGGCGGGTTCGCGCCGAACCTGGGCAGCAACATCGAGGCGCTGGAGCTGATCGTGCGCGCTATCGAGGCCGCCGGATATAAGCCGGGCGAGCACGTCTGGCTGGCCCTGGACGTGGCGGCTAACGAGATGCTCAATCCCGACGGCAGCTATACCTTCGAGCACGAGAGCGGCCTGACCAATGTTGATTACAAACAGGTCACCAACTTCTATACGCGGCTGATCGAGCGCTTCCCGATCGTCAGCATCGAGGACGGCCTGGCCGAGGACGACTGGGAGGGCTGGGCCTACCAGTCGCGCAAACTGCGGCGCAAGGTCCAGCTGGTGGGCGACGACCTGCTGGTGACCAATCCCGAGCGCCTGGCCCGCGGCGTCCAGGACAAGGCCTGCAACTCGATCCTGATCAAGCTCAACCAGATCGGCACGTTGACCGAGACTCGGCAGGTGATCGCCCAGGCGCGTAAGGCGCGTTGGACCCAGGTGATCAGCCATCGCTCGGGCGAGACCTGCGATTCGTTTATCGCCGATCTGGCGGTGGCCGAGAACACCGGGCAGCTCAAGACCGGCAGTCCCTGCCGTTCGGAGCGACTGGCCAAGTACAATCGGTTGCTGCGGATCGAGTCCGAGCTGGGACCGGAAGGGATTTACGCGGGCAAGTCGGCGTTCAAACAGTTGAAATAGTTGCGCATTGCCCTAAAGCGCGGGACGGGGAGCGCTCCTTGTTCCGCTTGCCTTACCGCAGTAGAAGCTTGATCAATAATGCGGGCTTGCCAAGGCCGGGGTCCGGCGGCATATTAGACGAGATTCACAAGCAGTGGAGACAATAATGGTGCGCAAGCGCTTGATGGTCGTCGCGCTGGTATTCGCGATAATTATGCCCCTGGCAGTGGGCTGTAATTGCCGCGGCAGCGCAGGAGATAAATCGTCTGGAGTCACCAGCGATTGGACCGAAGTGTCGATCCACAACCTGGGGATGAAGATCACGATTCCACCCGGATACGAGATTTGGGAGCAGCCGGACGTCAACGTGGCCCTCGATGCGGTCAACAACAAGAATCAAACCTGGATCGTTGTGCGGACCGCCGCGTGGGATAAACCGACATCCAGACCCGTGCGGGTTGATGCCGATTTAATGGAAATGGCCGACGATGGCAGCGGCGGGGCGCCGATGGAGGTCGCGAGCCTGATTGTCGAACAGCTCACAGACTACGTCAGGAAACGGCCCGAGAACATGCCCGGAGCCGATCCGCCGACCTATTGGACCACGATAGTCTGCAAAGACACGGCCCTGGCATTTAACAGCACCAGCATGGAACGCGACAAGATCTGCTACGGCAAGGAGCGCGTTACCGTGCGCAACAATCAGCTGATCGACGTGCTGTTCTGCAGCGGCGAGGGGCAGCTGAGCGACGAGCTCAAGCAGTGGGCCGACGTGGTGCTCAACTCGATTAAATGCGATGCGCCGCTTTAAGCTGCCGACCTTCGCCTGTCTGTTGGCCGCGGCAATGCTGCTCGCCGTGAGCTCAACGGCCCAGGAGCCGGTCTCCGGGTTTGAGACGTTCACCAGCGAGCAGTTCGGCATCGAGTTCACCTACCCCACGATCTGGGAGAAGATGCCCACGCTCAAAGCCGAGGATCTGTTCATCGCCCAGTCGCCGGGCAAAATGACCGGCGTATTCGTCTACGTCAACAATGACAAGCAGCATAGTGCCGAGAGTCTGGATACCTTGGCCTCGACGCTGCCGGAACAGATCACGAACCAGCCCGGGGGCAAATTGGTCGAGGCGGAACGGCCGGGGATTTGCGGCTCCAAGGCGGTCTCGATCAAGTACGAGATCGTCAACGAGGCGGGTAAGCTGCACGGCCAGGTATTGATCGTGCTCAATCGCGGGTCGCTGATCAATTTCAACTTTTTCACCAACGACCTCGTGGCGCGCTACGATAAGGCCGTGATCGCCAACGTGATCTCCACGATACACTGCAACGATTGACCCGGGCGCCGCGCCCGGCCGCCCGACGATGTAGGATCGGGAAAAACGGTCGGGATGATGGTCCCGGACGAGCTGGAGCATTCGGGATGCAATTCGACAATTTGAACGATCGGCGTCGCACGCAGATGTGCGGCGAACCGCGCAGGGCCGACGTGGGCTCGCGTGCTACGCTGTTTGGTTGGGTCCACTCGCGCCGCGATCTGGGCGGGATGGTCTTCGTCGATCTGCGCGACCGCAGCGGGATCTGTCAAGTAGTGATCGATCCCTCGCGCGACGAGCAACTCTACGAGCGCAGCCGCAGCATCAGGTCCGAATGGGTGGTCGGCGTCAGCGGCCAGATCAACGCTCGTCCCGACGATCAGCTTAATCCCGACCGTCCCACGGGCGAGGTTGAACTGCTGGTGGACGAGCTGCTGATCTTCTCGCAGGCCCAGACGCCGCCGTTCACCATCCGCGACGAGATCGACGCCAACGAGGATCTGCGATTGAAGTACCGCTACCTGGACCTGCGGCGACCCTCGCTGCAGCGCATGCTGGTACTGCGGCACGAGATCAACCGCATGACCCGCGAGTACCTGTCGGACAAGGGATTCCTCGAGTTGGAGACCCCGGTGCTGACCAAGAGTACGCCCGAGGGCGCGCGCGACTACATCGTTCCCAGCCGGGTCAACCCCGGCGACTTCTACGCGCTGCCTCAGAGCCCGCAGCTGTTCAAGCAACTGTTCATGGTCGCAGGATTCGACCGCTATTTTCAGATCGTGCGTTGCTTTCGAGACGAGGACCTGCGCGCCGATCGCCAACCCGAGTTCACCCAGATCGATGTTGAGGCCAGCTTCATCAGCCCTGACGAGCTGTTCGAAATCATCGAGGGATTGGTCGACGTGATCTGGCAAAAGGCCGTGGGCCACCAGCCGCCGCGACCCTTCCCGCGCATGCCCTTTGACGAGGCCCGGGCGCGCTTCGGCTCGGACAAACCCGATACGCGCTTTGGCATGGAGCTGTGCGAGCTGGGCGATCTGGCCCAGGGCTGCGGATTCGGCGTGTTCGAGAAGGCGGTGGAGGCCGGCGGAACCGTGGGCGCGATTGTGGCCCCGGGCTGCGCCGGCTGGTCGCGCAAGCAGACCGACGCCCTGGGCGAGTTCGTCAAGATCTACGGCGCCAAGGGGCTGGCCGTGGTCAAGAACACGGACGAAGGGCGCGGCTCGGGCGTGGGAAAGTTTCTCGAACCCAAGGCGTTGGAAAAAATGATCCAGCGTTGCGGCGCGGCCCAGGGCGACCTGCTGCTGTTCGTGGCCGACAAACGCAATGTAGTGCTCGACGCACTGGGCGCATTGCGACTCAAGCTCGGCGCCGAGCTGGAGCTGATCGACGAGAACAAGTGGAACTTCCTCTGGGTGGTCGACTTCCCGCTTTTGGAATGGAACGAACAGGAACAACGCTTTTTTTCGATGCACCATCCGTTCACCAGTCCGGCCGACGAAGACCTGGAAAAACTCGAGAGCGATCCGGGGTCGGTGCGCGCCAAGGGTTACGACTTGGTGCTCAACGGCTCGGAGATCGGCGGCGGCTCGATCCGTATTCATCGCCAGGACGTGCAGCAGCGCGTATTCCAGGCACTGGGTCTAAGCGAGGAAAAGGCGCGGCTGAAGTTCGGCTTCCTGCTCGACGCGTTGACCTACGGCGCGCCGCCCCACGGCGGAATCGCCCTGGGCATGGACCGCATCGTGATGCTGCTGGCCCGCGCCAAGGGAATACGCGACGTGATCGCCTTTCCCAAGACCCAGCGCGCGACCTGCCTGATGACCGGTTCGCCCAGCGAGGTCGACCCCGAGCAGCTCGAGGAGCTGAAAATCAGCATCGTGAAACAGGACAAAGAGTAGGGACAAGATGAGCGAAGTCACCATCGAACAGGCGGCGCAACTGATCGGCCAAAACGTCACGATCAAGGGCTGGCTGTACAACCGGCGTTCGTCCAAGAAACTGCACTTCTTACAGATCAGGGACGGCTCGGGCTACATCCAGGCGGTGATGTTCAAGCCCGAGGTGGGCGATGAGGTGTTCGAGGCCGCGGGCCGGATCCCCTTTGAGTCCAGCGTGATCCTCAGCGGCGAGGCCAAGGCCGACGAGCGCAGCCCGCTGGGGTACGAGATCGGCGTAAGCGAGCTGCGAGTCGTGAACGAGGCGCGCGATGAATACCCGATCTCCAAGAAGGAGCACGGCGTCGATTTCCTGATGGAGCACCGCCACCTGTGGCTGCGCAGCAAACGTCAGCACGCGATTCTGCGGGTTCGCGCCGAGCTGGTGGCCGCGATCCGCGACTACTTCGACTCCAACGGCTTTTTATTGGTCGACGCGCCGATCTTCACCCCCGCGGCCTGCGAGGGCACGACCACGCTGTTTCAGACCGATTACTTCGGCGACAAGGCCTATCTCACGCAGTCCGGGCAGCTGTACATGGAGGCCGCGGCCATGGCCCATGGCAAGGTCTACTGCTTCGGCCCGACCTTCCGCGCCGAGAAGAGCAAGACGCGGCGTCACCTCACCGAGTTCTGGATGGTCGAGCCCGAGGTGGCGTTCCTCGATCTCGATGGCGACATGGACTTGGCCGAGGATTTTCTTTGCTACATCGTCCAGCGCGTGGTGAGCAAACGCGAGCCCGAACTGCGCCTGCTCGAGCGCGATCTGAGCAAGCTCGAATTGGTGCGCAAGCCGTTTCCGCGCATCAGCTACGACCAGGCAGTGGCCTTGATCCGCGAGCAGGGGCTCGAGTTCGAGGATGAGGACGATTTCGGCGCGGAGCACGAGACCGCGATTTCGAAAAATTACGACCGGCCGGTGATGATTCATCGCTACCCGTCGGCGGTCAAGGCGTTCTACATGAAGCGCGACCCGCAGCGTCCCCAGCGGGCGTTATGCGTGGACGTGATCGCGCCCGAGGGCGTGGGCGAGATCATCGGCGGCGGCCAGCGCGAGGACGAGCTGGACCTGCTGCAACAACGCATCGACGAGCACGGGCTGCCGCGCGAGGCCTTCCAGTGGTACCTGGACCTGCGGCGCTACGGCGGCGTGCCCCACGCCGGATTCGGCCTGGGGGTCGAGCGCACCGTGGGCTGGCTGTGCGGCGTGCCGCACGTGCGCGAGGTGATCCCGTTCCCGCGGCTGATGACCAGAATCTACCCATAGACCAATCGTACGCTGACCCGATCGGAGAGCGATGGAACGGCGCGTTTTTTTTAAGCTATGGAAGCCGATCCGTACAATCCTTTGGGCGCTGTCGGTCGTGCTGGTTCTGTTGGTGCTGCTCGAATTCGCCGCCGTCTATCTGGAACAACAGGGATTGCTGTGGCAGGAACTCGAATCCGACAATCCAACGAGCATCTTCGAGATCAAGGGCGACACGGTTCAGGTAGTTGAACCCGAGAGTGATTTGACCGATGAGTTCACGGCGATCAAGCCCGAGGGTGAGTTCCGAATGTTCATCCTCGGCGACTCCTTTGCCCAAAGTTTTCCCTATAAAACCATGTGCCCGATGAGTCGCTGGATCGAGCGCGAATTGTTGTTGCGTTATCCGACGAGGCGCTTCCGCATCATCAATGCCGGTGCCGGCACCCCCGGATCTTCGGACGTTCTACGGATTTTTAACGAGGCGCTGGGCTATCAGCCCGACGCGATTCTGGTCTCAATGGGCAACAATGAGACGATGGCCGGGTCAACTCCAAGCCATAATTATCAAGACGATAAACTGGCGCTGGTGAGGATTTTACGCAGGGCGCTATTGGATAATGTGAACCAGGAACCGCCGGTCGATCTCAATCCCGAGCAGATGCGGGATATTTTTTGCGACAACATACGGCAAATGCAGCGTCGAGCAAGGCAGGCGAACGTTGAGCTGATTCTGGCGACGATTCCGATCAATCACAAGGATCGGGCGTGGGGCTTGATGTATCGTCGTGCGGAGAGGCTCGCTGAACTGCAAAGCAGCCGCCCGCTGGAAGATCTTGAGCTGGGCGATGAATTGGAAGGTGCGGTCCGGCTTTTTCTCCAGGGCGATTACGCGGCCGCCGAGCAGCTTGTGCGCGGAAGGATCGATCCTTATTCGCGATACCTGCGCGCGAACTGCCTGGAGCAACTGGGCATGATCGATCAAGCGCAGGGAATCTACGCCGGTCTGAACGCCAACTTATATCTGGAGCTGTTCAACCAAATCGTTCGCCAGGAGGCTCAGCGCTCCAAAACGACGTTTATCGACCTGAACGAGTTGGTGATGCAGATGTCCGTCCACGGAATCGCCGACCGCAACCTGTATTACGACACCTGCCATCTACGCTGGTACGGGTATTCGCGGCTGGGAATGCAGATCGCCGACGTGGTAGACCACAATTATCTTGAGGGCGGAACGGACGAACTTACGACCGTTGACAACGCGCAGCACCGAGCACGGCTCGCTATCTTTTCCAAAGAGCAATACATCCAAGATGCGGCGGCGTTGGGCGCAGGATATCTGCTTTTGCGTATGCAGGTGCCGCTGATCGACGTGTTCAGCTATCACATGCTGCATTGACCCGTTCGACGGCGCCAAACTTTGCCTATCAAGGCGGGGTTGAAAACGCCGCTCAGGGTCAATCCTGAGCAAGCCCCGGCTCTCGGTCCGGGGAAAGCCGAAGGATTGACCTCGCGCCGTGGGCCGGATATAACGCAGCCGTACCGATAATCCGCCCTGGGAGGTGATTTTTGGCCGATTTCGTCAGACCGCGGACCCTGCCCGGGTTCCAGGATTTCCTGCCCTCGCGGCAGATGGCGCGCCTCGAGTTAATCCAGCGCGTGCGCACGGTCTACGAGCGGCACGGGTTCTCGCCGATCGACACCCCGGCGTTGGAGTACCGCGAGGTGCTGCTGGGCCAGGGCGAGGTCGAGAAGGAGATCTACCACTTCGTGGATGACGACGACAACCAGGTCGGGCTGCGTTTCGACCTGACCGTGCCGCTGGCCAGGGTCTGCTCGGAGCACTCCAAACAGCTCGTCTGGCCGTTGCGGGTCTACCATTGCGCCAACGTCTGGCGCGCGGAGAAGCACAAGCCGGGGCGCTTTCGCGAGTTCGCCCAGTTCGACGCGGACATCGTGGGCGAGCCCGCGGTCTGGGCCGATGTCGAGATTTTAACCATGGTCCACCGCACCTTGTGCGCCATCGGCATGTCCGACTCGCTGATCAAGATCAGTCACCGCGGGATACTGCAGGCCTTGATCGCCAAGGCCGGCATCGACGAGCAGCAGAGCTTCGGTGTGCTGCGCACCCTGGATAAGCTCGACCGGCTGGGCTGGGAAAAAGTGCGGCTCCTGCTGGGCAACGCGCCGCAGCAGATGGTCGATGGGATCGACGCGCCGCCGCTGGGCTTGTCGACCGTTGCGGTCGATACGATCGAACGTTTCCTGGCGATCAGGGGCGACGCGCTTGATCAGCTTGCACAGCTGGTCGAATTCTTCCACGGCGTGGAGCGCGCCGACGAGGCGCTGTCGGATTTGCGCAACATCGTCGAGGCGCTGCCGGCCAACGACGTTCCGGCTGATGCGTTCTGCATCGACCTCTCGATCGCCCGCGGGCTGGATTACTACACCGGGATGATCTTCGAGGCGATGCTGCGTAGCGCGCCGCAGATCGGGACGGTGTTCGGCGGCGGACGCTACGACGGCCTGGTTGGACGCTTCAGCAAACGTTCGCTGCCCGCCACCGGCGCCTCGATCGGCGTGGACCGGGTGATGGCGGCCATGGAGATGCTTGGGCTGATCCAGCAGCGGCCCTCGACCGCCGAGGTGCTGATCGTGGTCTTCGATGACGCACTGCGGCCCGAGTGCTTCGGCATCGCCGCCCAGTTGCGCGGGGCGGGGATCAACACGGTACTCTATTCGGGCACGCGCAAGATAAAGCACCAGTTCAAACACGGCGACGACCTGGGCGTGCGCGTAGTCGTGCTGCTGGGCTCGGACGAGCTTAATAACGGTACAGTGCAGATCCGCTCGATGGCGGGCGAGTTCGTTGACAAGGATAATCGCAGCAAGCAGACCGAGGTGCCGCGGGAACGTTTGGTGCCCGAGGTGCTAAGCCTACTGGGACGAGGGGAATAGGATTTGGACGACGCGGCCAACGCTCGCCGGGCTGGGATGGATTTTCTGTCCGCTCCCAGGCTGTGCAAAAAAATCCGGCGGGTCACGCTCGACGGACTTTCGTTGAACGTAGAGCAGATAGTGGCCGTGGCGCGCCACCGCGCGCGAGTGCGCATCGCCCCCGAGGCACGGCGGCGGATGGACTGTTGCCGCGCGCTGGTCGACGTGCTGCTCGAACGCCAGGCCGTGGTCTACGGCCTGACCACGGGCTTCGGCCGACTGCGCGATAAAATCATCGAGCCCGAGGATGTGGGTCGGCTGCAACGCAACCTGATCCGCAGCCACGCCTGCGGCGTGGGAGAACCGCTGCCCGAGGACGTGGTGCGGGCGACGATGCTTTTGCGGGCCAACGCCCTGTGCCAAGGGCACTCGGGGATCAGAGCCGAGGTGGTCCAGCGCTTGGTCCAGATGCTCAACGACGACATCTTCCCGTTCATCCCGGCCAAGGGCTCGGTCGGGGCCTCGGGCGACCTGGCGCCGCTGTCGCACCTGGCGCTGGTATTAATGGGCGACGACCAGGGCCGCGTGATGCGTCCCCGCGACCGCGAACCCGACGGCGACCACGATCGGGGTCGGTTCTGGAGTCATTTGTGTGTCGACGATTTCGAACGACTGCCCCAATCGTCGCGTGAGTTCGAGCGGCTGGCCAAATCACGGGATTGGAAGTTTCGACCGATCGAGCTGCGCGCCAAGGAGGGCCTGGCGCTGAACAACGGCACCCAGCTGATGGCCGCCCTGGGAGTGCTCGGCCTGTACGATTCGATGCAGATGCTCAAGGCGGTCGAGATCGCTCACACCGCGAGCATCGAGGCGCAGAAGGCCGTGCCGTATGCCTATGACGAACGGTTGGCCCAAGTCCGGCCGCAGCCGTTCCAGCTCGAGGTCAGCCGGCGCATTCGCGGGTACATCGAGGGCAGCGACATCATCCGCTGGCACCTCAACTCGGCTTACGTCAATCGCGCGATCCTGCGTCTGCTCGACGCCGAAAAGGACCTGGCCGACTTGACCAAGCACAGCGGCGAGGCCGACGCCCAGGTACTGTTGCGCTGCAAATCCGATATCGATCAGATCGCCGGGCGGCTGCGCGAATTTCTCGACAGCCCGGCGCGCCGCTATCGCCAGGGCCTGCGTCTGGCACAGCAGTCGCGACAGCAGACCGTGGCCTGGGAACCGGAGATCAGAAGCCAGATCCGCGCCTTCCGACTGGCGCTGTCCGATACCGAACAGGCTCTGACCGAGGTCTACCGCACGATGCTGGCGCGGCGCTTTCCACCGGCGGACAAGGCGCGCGATCACGTGGCCGACGCCCTGCGCGATCTGGCACACTCGGTCCCCTCGGCGCCGCCGTTCCAGGACGACTACTCGTTCCGCTGCATACCGCAGGTCGTTGCCTGCGCCTACCAGGCGTGTCTGAATACTTACGAGGTGCTGCGAATCGAGATCAACTCGGCCACGGACAACCCGCTGCTGTTTCCACCCGAGCCGCCCGAGGGTTTCGGATCGATGAGCCCGGCCCAATATCGCCGTTGGCTGACCAGCGACGCGGAGCTGATCGAGCGCAGCCTGGGTTCGGTGATCGGCGGCGGCAACTTCCACGGCGAGCCGCTGGCGATCATCCTGGACTACCTGGCCATCGCGCTGAGCGAGCTGGCCAGCATCTCCGAGCGGCGGATCGCGCACCTGGTGGACGAGGACGTCTCATCGGGGCTGCCGGCGTTTCTGGTGCAGCATTCGGGGCTCAACTCTGGGTTTATGGTGCCGCAGTACACGGCCGCGGCCCTGGTCTCGGAGAACAAGGTGCTGACCCATCCGGCGTCCACCGATTCGATCCCGACCTGCGCCGGGAGCGAGGACCACGTGAGCATGGGGCCGATCTCGGCGCGCAAATGCCGCGAGGTGATCGACAACGCCGAGCAGGTGATTGCCATCGAGCTGTTGACCGCGTTCCAGGCGCTGCACTTCCGCCTGCCGTTCAAACCCGGAGCGATGACCCGCAGGCTGATGACGACGCTCAAGCGCGAAGGTGTCGAGTTCTTAGAGAACGACCGAGTGCTGTTCCCCGATATCGATCGGGTGGTGCGGCTGATCAGGAACGGAACCCTCGCCGGTTTGGCCGAGGAGATGGATAGACGGAGGTCAAGGCAAGGATGAGTCCCAACAGGTCGGTGGCGGGAATGGTGGTCAACCTACCCGAGCAGGCGCAACGCCTCAGCTCGGCCGCGGCCGAGGCCTGTGCTGTGCTGGCGCAGCGCGGATACGGCAAGATCGACGTGCCGGTGATCGAGCCGGTGGAGCCGTTTTTGCTGCGCTCGGGCGAGGTCGTGCGCCGCTCGATGTACGTGTTCGAGGACCCCGGCGGGCACGAGGTCTGCCTGCGGCCCGAGATGACGATTCCGGTGATTCGCGCATTTGCCGCGCACATGACCGACCGTCCGCGGCCGCTACGGCTGTTTTACGACGGCCCGGTATTTCGCCATCGTCCGGCAGCCGCCGGCAGGCCGCGCCAGGAACGCCAGGTTGGGGCCGAATTGATCGGGGCTGAAGACCGGCTGGCGGCCGACGCCGAGATTATCTCCACGGCAATCGCCGCGATCGACGCGATCGGTTGCAACGACGCTGTGCTGGCGCTGAGCGACTTCTCGTTGGTCGGCACGCTGATCGACGCGCTGGACCTGCCGCAGCACGCCTGTCGTCGGCTGATCAACCTGCTCAATCATCCGGCGGCGCTGCAACGCGCGATATCCGACGAGGAGCCGCAGGAGCCGGCGTTGCCCGACGCCCTGGCGCAGCTCGAGCGCGAGCAGGGAGTCCAGCTGGTATTGAAGATCATCTCAGGCATGCCGCTGCAGCAGGTGGGGCAGCGCGATCCGCGCCGGATCGCCGAGCGCTTTTGGGATACGCAGATCGTACGCAGCTCGTTTACTCTGGACAACGCCACGCGCAAGCTGCTGCGCGACGTGTCCTCGATCTGCGGATCGCCGCAGCAGGCACTCAGAAGTCTGGCGAAGATCACCGCGACTTTTGCCGATGAGATTTGCCAACCGCTGGAGCGGCTGGAACGACTGATCGAGATGATCGACAAAGCGGTCGGCAGCGGGGAGCGGCTGCTGCTCGACTTCGGCCTGAGCCGCCCCTTTGCCTACTACAGCGGGATGATCTTCGAGCTGCGGCGCGGCGAGCGAGTGATCGGCGGCGGCGGCCGCTACGATCCCCTGGTGAAAATGATCGATCCGCGGCTTGATGTCGACGCCGTGGGTTTCGCCGTCTCGCTCCAAGGCGCGCTGGCGATCGATGGGGAGGAAGGATGAGCGCCCGACGCGCGACGCTGGCTCTGCCGAGCAAGGGCAGCCTGCACCAATCGGCAATCGAGTTTCTCGGCCGTTGCGGACTCAAGGTCGCGGGCGGAGGCCGCAGCTACAGCGGCACGCTTATCGGGATCGACGGGATGGACCTGCTGTTCTGTCGTGCCGAGGAGGTCGCCCGGCGGCTGTGCGACGGCACGGCCGACGCGGGGATTACCGGCCTGGACCTGTTTCACGAGGACCAGGAGCATACGCATGGGCTGAGCTGCCTGATCCAGGAATTGGGGTTCGGCGCGGCGAGCCTGGTGACGGCGGTGCCGCAGATGTGGATCGACGTGACCCGGATCGAGGATCTGATCGAGCTCGCGCCGCAGTTCCTCGAAGCGCACGGCAGGACGTTGCGCGTGGGCACGAGCTTTCCCAACCTGACGCGGAGCTTTCTGGGCAAGCGCGGTCTAACCGCCTATGCGCTGGTGCGCGGGCAGGGGGCGATCGAGGCGATGCCCGCCTCGGGACGCGCGGACCTGGTCGTCGACCTGACTTCCAGCGGTGTAACCCTGGCCCAGAATGGGCTAAGGCGCCTGGACGACGGCGTGATCCTCGAATCGCAGGCCTGTCTGGTTGGACGGCCTCTGGATCCCGGATCCACGAGCGAGGCGGTGGCGCGGCTGTGCGGGAGGATGCTGGCCACGATCGAGGCGCGCAACTCGCTGGAGTTCAGGGCGCAGGTCGACTGCGAAATGGAGCGGCTCGTTGCCGGGCTGGACGAACTCGGCGCACGGCTGGTCAGCCAAGCGCCCTCGGACGCGGGCATGCGCGTCGAGATCGTTGCGCCTGCCAATGCCCTGGATCGGCTGGTGGCCCTGCTGCGCGATTGCGGAGCCGAACAGGTCGCGGTCCATCGTGCCGAGTATATTTTTTAGGACCGCAGCAGTTCCACGAGCTCTTGTTGACACCCCGAATCAGGTTGGGATAGCCTCCTGCGAGAGGGGGGATGGCGA
>JAVCCG010000100.1 GCA_030765605.1 Candidatus Alcyoniella australis | reverse complement strand
TCTGGGTTTCCGTTGCGCCCGGGACTGATTGTACCCTTGAGCACTTTTACCCTTGGGGGAGTCCAGAGGGGCCGCCCCTCTGGTGGGTCCAGGGCAACGCCCTGGTCGCCACAAATGTCCGATAACTGTCACCCTGAATTCATTTCAGGGTCTATGAAGTAGAGATGCTGAAACGAGTTGGGCATGACACTTGAGAAGGATGGATTGATGGCCGCTTTCCGCGCTCGCCGGTGTGCGGCCCGATTGACTTAAATCCAGCCACCCGGGAAAATGGCACCCCCATAAGGTCTGTACCGACGCTTTGGACCAGCTATCGGAGGCAGCATGTTTTCCAACAAGTACCTGTTGTTGATGCTCCTGCTGCTCACGGCCCTGATGTTGGTTGTGGGTTGCGCGGGCTCCGGCGACGATGACGACGACGATACCGGCGGTGACGACGACGACGACACCGGCCCGGGCGATCCGCCGAGCATCGACCATACTCCGCTGAACGACCAGCCCGCGGGCTTCGGCGTCTATTACATCCGGGCGACAATCATTGACAACAGCGCGGTGGCCTCGGCCGCAGTTGTCTACTCGATCTCCGGCAGCGCCGAGACCACGCTGGCAATGGAGGATCGCGGCGAGGGCCTGTTCGTGGGCGCGATCCCTGATCAGCCGGCCGGAGCCAATGTCAGCTATCGGATTTCGGCCAGTGACGATCACGACCAGTCCAGCCAGACCGAGAACTACACCTTTAACGTATTGGGCGCGGTGGAAGTGCTGCTCGACGACGGATCGGCCGAGGACGGCCTGCGCGCCATTGCCGCGGGCGACAGCCTGCTGGTGGGTATGGCCATGCCGATCTACCCGGTCAAGCCCGCGCGGGTGCGGATCAAAGTCCACGTCAACCCAGACGACGCGGGAGTGGCGGTCTCCGGCGTGCTGTTCGCCGATCCCTCGGCAGCCGGTCCGGTCGGCGAGCCGACGTTTGTTTCCGAGCCGCAGGCAGTGCAGTCCGTCGATGCCTGGCTGGATATCGACGTTACGGCCGCCGACATGCAGGTCGACTCGGGCAACCTGATCCTCGGCGTGACCTCGGCCGACGGCAAGACGCCGTTTGTCGGTCTGGACACCTCGGGTTTCGCGGGCTCCGCCTGGTACGGCCGCTCGGGACCGACCTATACGCCGCTGGGCTCGACCCCGTTTGCCAACAACCTGATGATTCGCGCGATCGTGATGATCCCCGGAGGTGACAAATGAGGGCCGCGGCGATTTTAACTATTTTGGCGGCCGCGCTGCTGCTGCCGGTGATTCCGGCGCAGGCGTTCGACGATAATGCGCTGTTGATCGAGATCCCGGCGATGGACAAGTACGAGCGTAGCGCCATCGCGGACCTGGGCCTGGACATCGTCCAGGTGCTCGACGAGTCGGTACTGGTGCTGGGCAGAGACTATGACCTGGCGCTGTTGCAGGACCTGGGCTACACGGTCTTTGCGCAGCCGCTGCCGCAGCTCGACGTGGCGGTGGACCCGGCCTACCGCTATTTCGACGGTATGGTCGCGGTGCTCAACACGTTGGCCGACGCGCACCCGGACGTGATGCTGCTCTCCTCCATCGGCCAGAGCTGGGAATCGCGCGAGCTGTGGACAATCAAGCTCAGCGACAACCCGGACCAGGACGAATCCGCCAGTGAGCCCGGACTGAGCTTTGTGGGCCAACACCACGCGCGCGAGCACATCAGCCTTGAGGTGCCGCTGGGGTTTTTAGAGTACATGGGCGACACCTACGACTACCTGTACTCGACCACCAACCTGGTGCAGACCCACGAGATCTGGGTTACGCCGATGCTCAATCCCGACGGCGTGGTCTACGACATCTCCGGCGGCAGCTATCACTATTGGCGCAAGAACCGCCGCGACAACGAAGGCTCTTACGAGGGCGTGGACCTCAACCGCAACTACGGCTACATGTGGGGCGGCTCGGGCTCGTCGGGCACCATGAGTTCCGATACCTACCGCGGCCCCTCGGCGTTCTCCGAGCCCGAGAGCGCGGCCTACCGCGACCTGATCGTGGACAATCCCTCGATCGAGATCATCGTCAGCTTTCACAACTTCTCCAAGCTGGTGATCTGGCCCTGGGGCTACACCTATTCGGCAATGCCCGAGCCTGATCATACCAACCACGTGACCCTGGGCACGCAGTACGCCTCCTACACCGGGTACACGCCCCAACAGAGTTCGGATCTCTACATAACTTCGGGCGACACCTGCGACTGGGCCTACGGCGACCAGGGCCGAATCTGTTTTACCGTGGAACTCGACCCGGTCCAGTTCGGCGGCGACTTCTATCTTCCCGGCAGCCAGATCCCCGAGGTGCAGGCCAAGAACCTCAACGGCATGCTCTACCTGATCTGGCAAAGCGACGATCCGGGCAAGAGCGGTGACTTGCCCTACGGCATGCAGGGCGTGGCCCGCTCCTGGTCCGAATACAACGCGGGGATGATCCGCTGAGCAACACTCGGATAATTCCGGAACCCTCCGCCGGGGCTAGCAAGTCGTCTGTCGTCGGTGTATAGCCCGGTGCTAAAGGGATTTATATATCCGCTACGCGCGAGTCTGGTCCTGGCGTTCCTGCTCTGGCAGCTGATCAACACCTGCCGTTGGATTATCAACAACGATCTGATGCTCAACCTGGTCTGTCAGATCGACATCTTCCACGCGCTGTTCTATGCGTCCTTTCCCACGCTGCTGCTGGTGACGCTATTTCCGTCACGGATCGAGGGCAGCAGGCCGCGGGCTGCGCTAATGGCCGTCTATCTGGTCGCCGGGCCCTTGGCCGGCATGCTGACCTGCATCGCTCCGCTAACGACCCGTCCCGATCTCCACATTGGTGGCCTGAAGATCGGCATCGCCGTCTGGATCGCCGTGAACCTCACCGGGCTGGGTTGGTTCCACCTGGGTGAAAAGTGGGGTCCCAGGAGCAGGAAGTGGATGCGCGCGTGCCTGCCGCTGAGCGACCTGTTTTTCCCGGCCCTGGTCTGGTCCGCCTATATCTACCGTGAGACGCGAGGCAGACGGACGTTGAGCGTAGCGCGCATTCTGCCCGCCGTGCTACTGGCGTTGGCGCCGTTGCTTCCCTGGCTGGTAAATCCGCTGGACTTCGCCAGTCCGTTGCAGTTCAGCGCGCCGTTGCGCCTGCTCGACTGCGGCAGGTATTACCAGTTTCTGCTCGATCCGCAACGCCGCGACCTGCTGGTCGTGGACCGCAGCTTGCAAGTGATCCAGCGCATCGACCCTCTGGACGGCTCGCGCCGCGAGCGGGTCGCACTCGACATTGTCGCACCGATACGCGCGCTGGCGCTGGACCAGGAATCGCGGAGCCTCGTCCTCGTTGATCCGGGGGGGATGCAAACCCAGGTACTGGACGCGGACACGCTGAAGCTGCGTCGGCGGATCGCCTTCAGCGGTTTAGATCCGGCGAGCGTCGAGTCTTCGCAGAACATGGACGCCTGCCGCACCTATTGGCATGCGCAAGACCATCTGCTCTATGCCAACTGCGAGGGCGGCCTGTTGCTGATGTGCCCCGACGGCCGACGGCCGGTGGCCCAATACATGGGCCTGCCCGGCGATATGCTCTACGACAGCGAGCGCCGCGAGTTTTACACAGCCGCGTGGAACAGAGCCCTGATGGCGCTCTCCCCCGCGGACCTTCACCCGTTGCGCGAGTTCAACCGGGGCAGCGCTGCGCCCGAGCGCATGGCCCTGGACAGCCGGAGTGGCAGGCTGTTCGTGGCCTATCCGATGCTCTCCAGCGTACTGGTGCTGGACATCGAGAGCTTCACGCCCATCAGATGGCTCTATGCCTTTCCCGGCGTGCGGCTGGTAGCGATTGAGCCGCATCACGGATGGCTGCTGTTGGCCGGCCTGTCGCCGCTGATCGAGGTCCGCTCGCTTCAAGATCTCTCGCTGATCAGGCGGATCAAGGCGCCGCCCTACGGTCGTTGGATCGAGTTCGACGAGCAGCGCGATGTGGCCTATCTGACATCCAAAACCCATGGCCTCTGGGAGCTTGATTTAAAGCAACTGGGGCAGATCTCCAGTGGCGCCCGGCTCCTCCAGCGTCTGGACCCATTCTACCTGCTGACAGCTCGGCTCAACCTGCCGATCCTGCGCGCCTTGGAAATGCCGCTGGGAGGTAAGAGCCAAGCGATGCAGCCCGCTGAAAGCTTCGGCGGCCAGCCCTGCGGATCGGGGGATTGGACCCAGGGTACAACCAGCCCCGCATCCGGCAGCAACAATTGATGGCTAAACAGCCTTCGTACGCGTCAAGCGCAATTCGCTGGTCAGTCCGATCGATCGCAGCCTTGATCATCATGCTGCTGTTCGTCCAGGCGGCGCTGTCCAGGGTGCAAAGCTATGAGGCGATGCTCGATATCGTCTGCCAGGTGGAGCTGTTCCGCCTGTTGTTTTACGCCATGCTCCCGGTCTGCCTGCTGGTGCTCCTCGCACCGAGCACGCGGCGTCAGACGCCACTTCTCGGAGCGGCGTGTCTGGCGCTGGCTCCGCTACTGGGCGCAGCTCTGGCCTGCGCTCCGCTGTTCGTCTATCGCTATGTGGGGATCCAACCGTGGTCGGCTGCGTCGGGAATCTGCATCGCGCTCAACCTTGCCGGCGCGGGGTGGATTTGGGTCGGCCGGCCGCAACGCAGGCTGGAGCGGCTGTTGCGCTGCTCACCTCCCTTGGCGGATCTGTTGTTTCCGCTGCCAACCTGGATCTTGATCTCCCGCGACACTACGGTCCCCCGCTGGCTCACGGCCATAATGCGCGCCTATCTTCTGGCACTGCTGGCCGGCTGTTGCCTGTTTCCGTGGCTGTGGGATCCGTTGCCGGCAAACAGCATCGGCCGGTATGATCATTCCGCAAATCTTCTTTTACCAGGCTTCTTCTATCAAACAACGGTCGATCCGTTGGACGGCGACCTGTTGGTGGTCGACTCAAACAATAACGCGATTTTAAAAATCGCCGAGCACGATGGTTCGCTGCTGGGCAAGTTGAAGCTCGATGATGCTCTCGGGGAAGTGCAGGCCGTGGCCATCGCGGGATCGCAACGCAAAATAATCTATGCCGATGGTTTCCGGCAGCGCATGCTGATTGGCAACCTGGACCAGATGCGCGGCTTGGCGACGATCCCGTTCACCGAGGGACCCGATCGCAGCGGCGGGCTGTGCCGTACTTATTGGCAGAAGCAAAGGGGCCTTTTGTGCTCAGTGTGCGTGGACGGACTGCGGGTCTTTTGCGATTCGGGCCGTGCGGTGCGCGCATATATAAGCGGTCCGCCGGGCGACCTGGCCTTTGATCCGAGTCGCGACGAGCTGCTCTATTCCACGATCAACGGCGAGCTCGTCGCGCTGAACCTCGAGTCGCTCGAGGTCACGCGCAGCCTGGTGCTGGGCAGCTGGTCGGAAAAGCTGGCGCTGGACAGCAAGCGGGACCGGCTGTTTATCTCCCAGCCCTACCTGGCCAGGGTGCTGGTGCTCGACCTGGAACGCTTCGAGCCGATCGCCGAGATCCAGGCCATGCCTGGAGCACGCGCGCTGCTGATCGACCCGGCGCGAGACCGGTTGCTCGTCTTCGGCCTGTCTCCGTTGATGGAGGTGCGCGATCTGGAGAACCTGGCCCTGATCGCCCGCCTCAACGTCCCGCCCTGGGTGCGCTGGCTCACGCTCGATGCGCGGAACGACCGGATCTATTTCACAACGGGATTTCACGGGCTGTACAAGCTTGATCCCGCATCAATCGAGGTCGATACTTTAGGCGCGACATTTAAACGGGCGGACCCTTTCTATGCTTTGTTTCGACTGGCGGCGGTATTTAGCGCAAGCCGTTATGGACGGCGGCTGATGATGTCCAATCTACCAATCAGCTCGGCCCAATACATCTTTGACGGCCAATGTGAAGGCCCACCCTGGTACCTGGAGGAATAAGAAATGGAGATCAATCGCCAACTGCTGGCGCCCTGCGGACTGTATTGCGGAGTGTGCTCGATCATGATCGCCCATCGCGACCGCAACGAGAAGTTCAAGCAGGTTCTAGCTGATCTCTACGGCCTCAAGCCCGAGCAGATTCACTGTGAAGGATGCCTGTCCGACGATGTGTGCGAGTTCTGCCAAGTCTGCAAGATCAAAGCCTGCGCTGCGCAACGCGAAATCGAGGGCTGCCATCAGTGCGACGAGTTCCCCTGCGAACACATTGAGAATTTCCCGATCGAGGAGGGCAGAAAGGTGATGCTGCGCTCGGTTCCCCAACGGCGCGAGCTGGGGACCGAGGCCTGGGTAGCTGCCGAGATTGCCCGCTATTCCTGCCCCCAATGCGGCGCAGCCCTGTTCCGCGGCGCCCAGCGCTGCCGCAACTGCAAACAAGCGGTGGACTTGAAGTAGCCCGGATTCCGGACGCTACGATGCGGTTTTCGGTCGGAATCCGGCGAGGCCCGATTTCGCCCAAGACTGAATAATGTAGACATTCCATCCTGTTGGCAGTAACCATCGCCCTTGGCACGCCTCCTGCTATGTAAGTGCCCAGGAGACGTGTCTACAATGCTTGCCACTGCCATTTCCGCGGCTGTTCTGGGTATCGACGCCATCGAAATCGAGGTCGAGGTCGACGCCTCGCTGGGCCTGCCGGGCATCAACGTAGTCGGCATGCCCGACGGCGCGGTCAAGGAGAGCCGCGACCGAGTGCGCTCCGCCCTGCGCAACCAGGGCTACAGCGTGCCCAGCCGCAAGATCACCATCAACCTCGCCCCGGCCGACGTGCGCAAGGAGGGTGCGGCCTACGACCTGCCGATCGCCGTTGGCATTCTGGCGTCGGCGCGGGTGATCCCGGTCGATTGTCTCAGCCGCTTCATGCTGCTGGGCGAGCTGAGCCTCGACGGCCGGGTCAAGGGCGTGCGCGGCGCGCTGCCCGCCACGCTCAAGGCCCAGAGCCTGGGCCTGCGCGGGATCATCGTACCCGCCGAGAACGCGGCCGAGGCCTCGGTGGTCCAGGGGTTCCCGGTCTACCCGGTGCGCGTACTGTCCGACGTAGTCGAGTTCTTCTCCGATCGCAAACAGCTTCCCGAGGCGGTGGTCGACCTTGAGTGCGTGTTCGGCCGCGATTACCTCTATCCCGACGATTTCTCCGACGTACGCGGCCAGGCACATGCCAAGCGCGCCCTCGAGATCGCGGCGTCCGGCGGCCACAACGTGCTGATGATCGGCCCGCCGGGCTCGGGCAAGACCATGCTCGCGCGGCGGCTGCCCTCGATCCTGCCCGACCTCGAGATCGAGGAGGCGCTGGAGACCACCAAGATCTACTCGGTGGCCGGCGAACTGAGCCCCGACAAATCGCTGGTCGTGCGCCGCCCGTTCCGCTCGCCGCACCACACGATTTCCGACGTCGGCCTGGTCGGCGGCAGCGCGATCCCGCGTCCGGGCCAGATTTCACTGGCGCACAACGGTGTGCTGTTTCTCGACGAGCTGCCGGAGTTTCACAAGAACGCGCTGGAGGTGATGCGCCAGCCGATGGAGGACGGCCGGGTGACCATCGCCCGCGCGCAGATGACCGTGACCTTCCCGGCCAAGTTCATGCTCGTCGCCGCGATGAACCCCTGCCCCACAACCCCACCGTGACAGGGCGACACACGGGTCGTGCTCGAACTTAACGCCGCGTTTTATTTAAGTTAATCTTCTTCATATCGTTTTGTCCGTGTGAATCTTAAACATTATAAGCCGAAAATAGCCATGTGTGCTTACAAATGGCCTGAAGTTGGCGGGACCCTAAAAAACCACATCGCCAGGGCGGATTCGGGATCAACATGTTTCGAATGCCGCAGATTGCGAGTAGATTATTCATATAAACATTTCATCTTGCTAAAATAGGCTACTTCAGATAGTCTCGCAAATTATTGATTTCATTGACGGACGAGTTTTGGCGAGGGACAGGTGAAATGGTTTTAATGGAGTTTGGATTGTAGGTGAAATATGAAGAGAAACTTGAAAATATTTTTCCTTGGGTTTTCAACAACTCTTATTCTTCTATTGATAATATTTTATGGATTGCCGCTAGATATTAGAGCATGCTCCACGCCTTTCGCCGGAATGATCGTTAATCGAAGCATGATATTTTGCCCAGGAAGATATGAAATAGGTAATGGAGACAATTGTTCGATCGTCATTGAAAACTCGGATATACACATATCCGGCGATAGGGTTACGCTGGTAGGCGACAGTAAAAAAGATCGTTGCGCCATTGGCATCGAAAAGAATGAAGAGGAGGCAGCGGTATCGAACATATCACTATCCGGTCTTACCATCGAGGATTTCGGCGTTGGTATCTACAGCAGGAATAAACTGGACAATGTAATTATTGAGAATGTTCGAGTTGAAAACATAATATATTCATATATTGATCTGGGAATGGAGAATAAAGCGAGCAGCAATTTGTCAATCGTGAATTCATATTTCGAGGGAACTTTCAACAACGGAATTATTTTACGTGATTGCATGGGTTGCTCAATCACTGATAATCAAATAGTTAATAAGCGAGACGGCATTATTGAATCAAGTATTGTGCTCTTCGGTGGAAGCGGAAATCTGATTTCCAACAACAGCATTTTTTCAGAAAATGACAAGGGCTGTAACGCTATCTGGTTGGACTCCTCCAATAACAATACCATTCAAAACAACACGCTTGATTTGGGATACAAGGACGGTAGCCATTTTGTCAACAGCAACAACAATCTGTTTGTCAGCAAT
>JAVCCG010000099.1 GCA_030765605.1 Candidatus Alcyoniella australis | reverse complement strand
GAAAGCGCGAAGTCGGGGATCGACGGAGCAAACGCGAGATACTGGAGGCGCGCGAGGCCCGGGCCGCGGGCGGCAAGATCCCGCTCTTTCAGAAGCGCGTGTCCCAGGCCTACGAACGCTACCCCGATATGAACTACCTGCAGATCCTCGGAGTCGTCCGCTCCGCCGACGAGGAACGGATCAAGTCCAACTACTACCACCTAGTGCGCCTGCTGCACCCCTGGGACCTATACTCCTCGGCCGACAGCGTGACCCAGGCCAAGGCCGATACGCTGTTCCGCCAGTTGACCACGGCCTACGAGGTGCTGATCGACCGCGAGTCGCGCATGCGCTATCTGCGTTCGCTCTCGGTTGAGGAGGAACGGCAGCCCGAGCCGCAGCCCGAGCCGCAGCCCGAGCCGACCACCGCCGAGCGGCTGCAACCACAGGTCGAGCCGGCCGCCGTCGAACAGCTACAGTCGGAGCGCGATCGGGACAGCCTCGAGCAGCTCGCCGCGCAGTTCGAGGACACGCCCTTGCCCGAGGCCGAACTCGGCGAGCCCTCGATCCAGTCCACGCCCGCCAAGGGTCTGGATCTGGGCGTGGACCTGGGCGGCACCGACTTTGAGGGGGTCGACGTCGAGCCGCGATTCCACGAGGAGTCGGCGGACCAGATTCTCGACACCGACGAGCTGTGGGACGAGGAAGTGATCCATGAGGCCACCGAGGAGGACGACGCTCCGCGTCAACGCGAGCATCTGGAGGCCGCGGCCGCAGTCGCAGTCGGCGGCGTAACCTCGGACCTGGCGCGGATTCTCAAGAGCGAGCTGAAGTTCCAGGAGGGCGAGGACCTGCTGCACGAGGGCGACGCCCCGGGCGCGGCCGAAGCGTTCCGCGAGGCGCTGGAGCTCAATCCCAAGGAGGCCGAGTGCTACGCCTATCTGGCCTGGGCGATCTACCAATCCGATCCCGAGGACGAGGCCAAACAAAAAGAGGCCGAGCAGCTGCTCAGCCGTTCCAAGGCGATCAACCCCAGCATGGACATGGCCTACTACTTCCAGGGCCTGATCTCGCTGGACACCGGCCAAAAAGAACGCGCGCGCCAGGAACTGAGCAGGGCGTTGCAGTTCAACCCGGACAACGAACGGATCGCCGAGGAATTGTCCAAGCTCGATACATAAAATGAACGTCGATGTTGTAATCGTCGGTGCGGGTCCGGCCGGGATTTTCGCCGCGCTGGAACTCGCCCGCAATTCCGATCTTCAAATCGTGGTCTGCGAGCGCGGCAAGTCGCTGGACAGGCGCGAGGAGGCGATCCGGCAGCACGAGCGCGAGGCCTGGACCTCGGGCTGGGGCGGCGCGGGCGCGTTCTCCGACGGCAAGCTCACGCTCAGCCCCGAGGTCGGCGGCTGGCTGGGCGACTTCGTGGGCGAGCGGCGGCTTGCTGAGCTGATCGACGATGTGGACCGCGTCTGGCGCGAGCACGGCGCGCCGGACGAGGTGGCCGCGATGGAGCCCGGGGAGGGGCGCGAGCTGAGCGAACGCGCAGCGCTGGCCGGACTGAGCTACGTGCCCCAGCGCATCCGCCACATCGGCTCGGACAACACCCCGCAAGTGCTCTCCGCGTTTTTCGCGGAGCTCGAAAATCGGGTGCAGGTGCTGTTCGGCCGCCGGGTCCTGGAGCTGATCGTGCGCGACGGCCGCTGCGTGGGCGTGACCACCGACGATGGCGAGATCCTCGCGCGCCGCGCAGTGATCCTCGCGCCGGGCAGGCAGGGCAGCTCGTGGTTGCAGCAGCAGGCCAAGAGCGCGGGCCTGGGCTACCGCAACAACGCGGTGGACATCGGCGTGCGCGTGGAAGTGCCCGCGGCCGTGGCCGCGCCGCTGACCGACCACGCCCACGAGGCCAAGCTGATCTATCACAGCCGACGCTTCGACAACCGCGTGCGCACCTTTTGCATGAATCCCTACGGCGAGGTGGTCACCGAGCATTACGACGGACTGCTGACCGTCAACGGCCACAGCTACAAGCGACGCAAGACCGAAGCCACCAACTTCGCGATCTTGGTCAGCACGGCCTTTACCGAGCCGTTCGACGACCCGATCGGCTACGGCCGGGCGATCGCCACCTTGGCCAACCTGCTGGCCGGCGGCGTGATGGTCCAGCGCTGGGTCGATCTGCAGCGCGGACGGCGCTCAACTCCCGAGCGCATCGCGCGCAGCTTGGTCGCCCCGACCCTGACCGAGGCCACGCCGGGCGATCTGAGCTTCGTCCTGCCCTACCGCCACCTGGCGAACATCATGGAGATGCTCGAGGCGCTGGATCAGCTCTGTCCGGGAATGACCGGGCCGGGAACCCTGCTCTACGGCGTGGAGGTCAAATTCTACTCAGTGCGCTTCGACCTCGACGAGCAGCTGCGCTCGGCGATCGACGGGCTGTACATCGTGGGCGACGGCGCGGGGGTCAGCCGCGGCCTGGTGCAGTCCTCAGCCTCGGGCCTGGTGGCCGCGCGCAGCATTTTATCCGCATAAACAGTATCTGCTAAAAAAGCCGCTGGACCTGTTTGAACTTGCCTGAGTAGCGGTCGCGCTCGATCGACTCGACCTGCCGGACCTCAACCTGAATCTCCTCGGCCGCGCCCTCGAGCTGCAGCAGGCGCAGCATGGCCTCGCGGCATTGGGTGTCGAGCCGTGCGGCGTCGTCCTGCTGTTCGGCGATGAACTCGATCTCGATCAGTTGCGGCGCGGTTTGCATCACGCGGTACTGGCGCAGTCCCTGGATCTCGAGGAACGTCGCGATCACCGACAGCGGCAGCAACCGGCCCTGTCCGCCGGCGCGGCGCTCGTACACCAGGCTGTCGTTGGAGCGCCCCTTGACCTCGATCGCGGGCAGCGCGCTGCCGCACTGGCAGGGATCGGGCAGGATGCGCAGCGAGTCGCCGATCTCGTAGCGGATCACCGGCTGGGTGCGGTTGATCAGGTTGGTGGCGTAGACCTTGTGGCTGAATTCGCCGACGGGCGTGGGCTCGCCCTGCTCGTCCACCGGCTCGATGATCGTCCAGTCGCAGTTCCAGTGCAGGTGGCCGTGCTCGCAGGGTTTGGCGATCGGCAGCACCTCGGTCGTGCCGTAGAGCTCGTCGATCTGCACGTTGGGCCAGACCTGCTGCATCAGCTCCTTGCTCGAGTTCGGGAACGGCTCGGACGCGCCGTAGACGATGCGCAGTCGGTGCTTCAGCCGTCCGGCCTGCGCCTCTTGGGCCAGGGCCAGCAGCACGCTGGGGTAGGAGTGAATCCAGAGCGGCTTGAACTCGTCGATGAAGCGCACCAGTTCGTCCAGCGGCGTGAACAGGTCGACCATTCTGATGTCGACCAGGTAGTCCTTGAAGCGCGGGGAGAAGACGTAGGCCAGCGGGCTGGCGTAGTGGCCGTGGGTGGCGATGATCGTGATCGCCCGCCAGCGCCGAAACGGCCTGATCGGGATCGAGAGCACCTGGTCCAGCAGTGGGCCGTAGCGCGGATTGCTCGGCGGCACCATCGAGAGCGCCACGCTTTGCCGCCACTCGTCAAGGGTGTTGACGAAGTAGCCGCGGGTGCCCGAGGTGCCCGAGGTATGGGCCACCATGTAGCGCCCGTTGATCAACGATCCGACCTTGGAGTGGTCGTCCACGAACTCGCGCACCTGCGCGTACGTCAGGTCGCGCACGGTCAGCGAGTCGTCGAAGCGCTCCATCATCGCTTCCTTGGTCAGCGGCGGCAGATCCTCGAGCCGGAAGTCGTCGGGGTCGACCTGCGAGTAGAGGTCGGCGTAGAGCGGCGAGTTTAGCTTGGCGAAACGCACCAGCTCCGAGAGCCGGCCGCGCAAACGGTCCCAGATTCCGGGCTCGGGCAGAAAGCGCCGGTCGTAACGCGCCCGCAGAAAGTGGCCGGTCATCGAGAGCATCGGGTAGCGTGAAGACGTCATCGGGCTTCAGTTCCCGCGCGCCGTAATCCGCGCATCGAAGTTGTGGGCGATCCAGTGGTGCAGGCAGTCGATGGCCTGCTTCTCGCACCGCAGTCGATGCCCGCCGCCGGGCAGCACCGCCAGCTGCTTGGGATCTTGCGCCAGCTTGAACAGCCGCCGGGCGTGTTCGGCGGGCACGGTCGCGTCGCAGTCGCCGTGCACGAACAGCAGCGGCCGCGCGCCGATCCCCTCCAGGGCGCGTTCAACAGAAACCTCGTCAAAGCTCGAGATCCATTGCCCGGCGTCGGGATGCAACTGCGGATCGACGATGCCGATGCGCACGAAGTGTTGCCATAAAAGTTCGGGCGACGCCTGGGAGGTAAGGAACTCGAAGTCGGCCGGAGCCGCCATTGCGGCCACGCCGAGCACAGCGGGCGTCTGGGCCGCTGCCAGCAGGGCCGAAGCGCCGCCGCCGGAGAAGCCGACCAGCACCATCCCTTGCTCCCAGTTCGGGTATCCGTCCAGGTGCCCGATCAGCGCCAGCAGGTCGTCGCGCCAGCCCGGCAGACTGAAGCTGCCGCGGCTGGGCCCGGTGCCGCGGAAGTTGAACAGCGCGCAGGGATGCCCGCGATCAACGAAGATCTGCGCCAGTTCGGGGTATCCTCCGTCGCCGGGGACCGGCGGCTGCCCCGAGGGGATGCCGTGGCAGAACACCAGCGGCACGCCGTTGGTCGCGCCCTGGGGCTCAAGCAGCATCCCGACCAGGTTCGACTGGTCGTGGTTCAGTTCGAATTCGATTGTCGACAACTCACACACCTCGCCCGTAGCGGATCAGAAATCTTCCCGCGAGCGTTTGGCGCGCCAATAGGCCACCAGCACGAACAGGAAGATCGGGAAATCGACGAACACGATCAGCAGGTCGGCGAAGTAACCCCGCGACAGATAAAAGGCGGTCAGGCCCGTGCCCGAGCTGACCAGCTTGGAGAGCATCAGCGGCGGCGCGAGGTTGAGGTTGGTCCGCACGTCGCGCCAGATCAGCAGCGACATGTAGGAGATCATCATCATTAGGGCGAAGGTCAATGCCAGCCACAGGTGGTGCACCGGCGCGACCTTGCACGGCCCGAGGGTCGAGGCGGCCGCGGCCACCGCGCCGGAGTACGACGCCTGGTCCAGGCCGCTGCCCGGCACCAGCCCCTCGTAGGGCGCGGCAGGCATGCCCAACCAGTTCCCCGCAACATTGACAACCCTGATCAGCGGCTCGTTGGCCAGTACGAAAACCAGCCCCGCCACCAGAAATGCGATGGCCAGCACACCCATTGACTTGGCGAAAAAGCGCTCGGCAGATGTGAGTTCCATATCTAATTTCCCCTGTTTGAAAAACGACATTTCATTAGAGCACAGGCCGCGGTTTGCGGCAAAGGCACCTTAGAGGTGCCACAAAACTCGCGTAGTTCGCTGGTCGTAGCGCCACGAGCCACTCCGCATCGAAAAATGGGAGGAGGGAAATAATGTTGAATAACATTATTGGGTAGGCGCGAGCAGGGCATTGGATTGAGATTTACCACCTGACTACGCACGATAGCCCGCTCTGCGCGTTCTCAAAGAAGTATTGTTCATCAAGGCAAAATATTCCGCACGATTATCGGCAATAGATCGTGGCTTGGCACATGGCTCCGCAAACTTTGCGCATCAGTCCACCCTCGGATGATCCGGCTTGGAGCCGGGGCAAAACTCGCAAGCGGACCAAACTCTTGGCTCAACGATAATCTCCGCGTCGCGGCATGGGTCTACGCAAAATGACCAGGGAAATAAGCGAGCCTTGCTGCGGCTCCAAGCCGCCGCCGCTCGCCTTACACACAAAGATCGTTTTAACGATCTTTACCCCTTCTCCCCGATCTTTCTGCGCGGAGAGGGTCGTTGGTCAACGACCAGAGAAGTGCGCGAGTTTCGTACCGGGTCAAGGCCGTTGTGAGTAATGGCGCACGTGCAGGGGGAGTCCCAGGTCGCGGGCCGCGCGTTGCGCGCCCGGGATGTCAGCGCCGGGATAGTCCACTGCGGAGAGCGCGACCTTGGGCAGCAGTTCGCGGGCGCGGCGTACGAACTCGATCAGCGCTTCATAGGCCTTAAGTCCCTGTTCGGGGTGGCACAGCTGCTCGTAGTTCGCGGCGTCCGGCGCGTTGAGGCTCACCCAGACCTCGTCGATTAAACCGACCAGCGGTTCGACCACGTCGCGGCCCAGGGCCAGCCCGGCCCAGCCGTTGGTGTTGACGCGGATGCTGCGCGCCCTGCGTCGGCGCAGCTCGCGGGCGATCTGGAGCAGATCGTCGATGCGCATCAGCGGCTCGCCGAATCCGCAGAACACCAGCTCCGGATACTGCGTCACGTCGTAATTGTCCAATGCCGCGTAAAGCTCGACAGGGCTGGGCTCGCGTTGGAGCTTGAGCAGGTAGGGGCCGACGATGTACGAGCTTTGCCGCGCGCACCACGGGCAGCGATTGCCGCAGCGGTTGGTGATGTTCAGATACAGCGCGTCCTTGAATTCGTAGACGATGCGTGGCTCGGCCTCGCGCCGCTCAAAGCCGAACAGCTCGTAGGCGTTGTCGGTTGTGCGTGCCGCCACCTCGACCAAACTTAGGTCCAGCACCTTGGCCGCGGTAGCGGCCACCAGCTCGACGTGGCACGGTTCGTTGCGCGATCCGCGGTGCGGCTCGGGCGCCATGAACGGGCAATCGGTCTCGAGCAGCAGCCGGTCGGGTCCGGCCGCGGCCAATGCCCGGCGCGCGCGATCGGCGTTTTTAAATGTGATGTTGCCGGTGAAGCTCAGGTACAGCCCGCGCGAGATCACCTCCTGCGCCAACTGCGGACCGCCGGAAAAGCAGTGCATTACCCCGGGCAGGCACGGGTGCTGATCGAGGATCGCGAGCACATCTTCGTGAGCCTGGCGGTCGTGGATGATCACCGGCAATCCCAGGCGCCCGGCGAGTTCGAGCTGCGCGGCAAAAGCGCTGCGCTGTTGATCGTGCGGCGAATGGTCGCGATAGAAATCCAGGCCGATCTCGCCGATCGCCACCACCTTGGGATGGGCCGCGAGCTGCTCGATCTGCGCCAGGGCGCGATCGTCGGCTGACTTGGCGTCGTGGGGATGGATTCCGACCGCAGCGTAGACCGCGGGGAAGCGCTGCGCCAGCTCGACCGCGGCGCGGCTGCTGGCCACGTCGATGCCCACGCTGACGATCCGGCGCACGCCGCGGGCCACGGCGCGGCCGATCACCTCAGTGCGGTCCTCGTCAAACTGCGCCATGTCCAAATGCGCGTGGGTTTCGATCAGGTACATCTCAGCCGACTTTGCGCGCGAAGAAAACCATCCAGCGCGCCGGGCCCAACCCCAGGGTCAGGGCCGCGCGATCCAGCAGTCGAAACAGCGGCACGGGCAGCCGGTGGCCGCGGTTGTAGACCGGGCGGCAGCAGACCTTGCGCAGTGCGACGAGCTTTAGCTGCGGCGGCAGAAATTCGTTGATGTTGCATTCGTCAAAGCGTTGCAAATGGCCGTTGCGCGGCGTGGTCTTGCCGCAGTGTACGCAGACCTCGAGCTTGATTCGCTCGTCGTAGGGCACGCTGGCAGCGATCAGTCCGCCGGGCCGGGCAACGCGCGCCAGCTCGGCCAGGGCTTGCTGCGGGTGCTGCAAGTGCTCGAGCACCTGCTGGCAAAACACCACGTCGAAGCGCTCGTCGTCAAAGCCCGTGGCGTAGACGTCGCGTAGCGACAGCTCGGCGCAGTCCTTGGCCAAGTTGTTCTCGATTAACGCTTGGCTGGCGTCGAAGCCGCACAGCGCGGCGCGATCCGGGATCAGGCTCAGCAGCAGACCCTGGCCGCAGCCCGCGTCGAGCAGGTCCAGCCCGCGAAGCCCGTTGCGGATGCGTCGCGCGCCGTCGATCAGGTAGCGCGCGCGGTGGCGATGCTTGACCATCGTCAGCTCGTCGCGACGGTCGCGGTCGTCGTCCCGATAACGGTCGAACTCCGGGCTGCGTTCGGATTGTTGCGCCTGGTCCACGTTGGTCTACTCGGTTTTAGCCGCCGGTTTGCGCCGTCTGCGCCTGCGCGAGCGGCGTCCCCTGCGTCGACGGTCGCCGGTCTTGGCCTGGTCCGGCTGCCCCTCGGCCGCGCCCTCTCCCTCTGGCTTCGGCTGTTGTTCGCCAGGCTCCTGAGGCCCCTGAGGCGCCGGGGGTGGCTGAGGCGCCGGGGGCGCCTGGGGCGTCTCAGGCGTTGGGGTCACCTGGAATGCGGGCGGTCGCGGACGCGCCTTGGGCTGCGGTCGTGGACGGCCGGGCGCGCGCGGCTCGGGCCGCGGTTCGGGTTTGTCCTGCTGACGGTTTTGTTGGGAGTAGGGCTCGAGCGGCTGGCCGGAGATCTCGACCTCGCCTTGGCCTTCCACCATCGCGAAGACCCGGCTGCCCATCACATCGATGCGGCAGACGCGGCAGGGGCCCTGCTCGCACACGTAGCGCTTGCCCAAACGGGGCAGGGTCGCGATCTGGTCGAGGTACTGCTGGTGCTCGTAGGCCAGGCAGCACATCAGCCTGCCGCAGACTCCGGAGACCTTGGAGGGATTGAGCGAGAGCGACTGGTCCTTGGCCATGCGGATGCTGACCGGGTTGAATTTGACCAGCCAGGAGGCGCAGCACAGCTCGCGTCCGCAGATGCCGTAGCCGCCGAGGATTTTAGCCTCGTCGCGCACGCCGATCTGCATCATCTCGATTCGCGTGCGGAACTCGTGGGCCAGGTCGCGCACCAGCTCGCGGAAGTCCACGCGCCCCTCGGCCGTGAAGAAGAAGGTCGCGCGGCTCTCGTCGAGCAGGAACTCAGCGTCCACCAGCTTCATCGGCAGTTTGCGCTCGTTGATGCGGCGCAGGCAGAAACCGAACGCCTCGCGCGCCCTGCGGTGCAGCCGCTGGGACTGCTTGAGGTCTTCATCGGTGGCCACGCGCAGCACCGGCTTGCGCGACTCGTCCTCGGGCAGGTTTTGCTCCTGCGCGTCGACGACCACCGTACCTAGAGCCGTACCCTTTTCGATCTGCAACACGACCTGTTGGCCTTGCCGCAGCTCCAATTCGCCGGCGTCGAAATCAAAGCGTTTGCCCGAGCGGCGAAACTTTATTTTAACAACACGCATCTCAACCCTCGAGTGTGCCGGTCGGCGGACTGGTCAGCGCCAGTCCGAGGTTCCATAGGGCCAGCCGGCGGTTGGGGTAGAATCGGAGCCGTGCCTGAAGCTGGGAGCCGGCCTCGATCCCTGCGAGCAGCGCCTGCTCGTCAAAGCGTCGGGCCAGGCTGTCGAGCAGCTCCAGGCGGTCGATGTTGAGCAGGCGTTCGGAGCCCGCTCCCGAGCGGATCAGCAGCGCGTCGCGCAGCCAGGTTTTAGTCAATTCCAGCGACTCGTCGAGCTCGTCGATGTCGCCCTGGGCCAACTGCTCGGCGAACTCCCAGATCCCGTGGGTGCCGCCCTCACTCAGCGCCTCGAGCGCCACGGCGATCCGCTCGCGTTGTAGTTGCAGCTCGCCCTGAGCCAGCGCCTGGGCCCTTCCCAGCGAGCCCTCGGCCAGCCGCGCCAGCAGCTCGGCGCGCTGGGGCTCCACGCCCTGCTCGCACAGCAAGCGCACGATCACCGGCCGCGGAAGCAGGCCGAAAACCATCCGCTGGCAACGGCTCTGGATCGTGCGTAGCAAACGCTGGGGCGAGGCGCAGATCAGGATCAGCACGTTGCCCTGCGGCGGCTCCTCCAGCGTCTTGAGCAGCGCGTTCTGGGCGTTGGCGTTCATCGCTTCGGCCGGGGCCACGCTGATTACGCGGAAGCGCCCCTCGTAGGGCCGGTAGGCCATGGACGCCTGCAGCTCGCGCACCTGGCCGATGGTGATGAAGTCTTTCTCCGGCGTCAGTTCGACGATATCCGGGTGCGTGCCCCTGATGATCTTGCGGCACGGGCCGCATTCGCCGCAGGCGTCAGCGCCGCTGGACTCGCAGTTGAGCGCCATCGCCAGCAGGCGTGCCGTGGTGCGGCGTCCCACGCCGTCGGCGCCCACGAACAGGTAGGCGTGCGCCACGCGCTCGAGCTTGAGCGCGCGCAGCAGCGCCGCGCTCACCCGCGGTTGGCCGAGCAGTTGCGAGAAGCTCAAGGCGTCTCCGTTTTAAGCGATGCCAGCAGGTCGTTAATCACCACGGCGTATAATGCCTCGGGATCGAGCTGCGCGTCCACGATGCAGAAGCGCTGCGGCTCGGCTGCGGCCAGCTCGAGGTAGCCGCGGCGCACACGCTGGTGAAACTCGATCTGCTCGGATTCGAAGCGGCTCTCGTCGCGGCCGTCGGCGGAAAGCCGTCCGCGGGTGCGCGCCAGCCCGGCCTCCACCGGCAGGTCCAGCAGGTAGGTCCGCGACGGACGCAGGCCGCGCAGCACCAGCTCGTTGAGCGAACGTACGGTCTCCAGATCCAGCCCGCGACCGTAGCCCTGGTAGGCGGTGGTGGCGTCGGCAAAGCGGTCGCAGAGCACCAGCTTGCCAAGCTCAAGGGCCGGCCGGACGATCTTTTCCAGGTGCTCGATGCGGTCGGCCTCGTACAACAGCAGCTCGGTCAGCGCTGTGGGCCGGTCCTCGATGTGTTCCAGCAGCATTTCTCGAAAGCGCGCTCCCAAGGGCGAGCCGCCGGGCTCCCGCGTGATAAGGATAGGCATTTCAAGCTGTTCCAGCCTTGCGGCCAGACGCTTGATCAGCGTGGTCTTGCCCGCGCCCTCGGGGCCCTCGAAGGTGATCAGCTTTGCGTTCACGGCCGCGCATTATACCCGGATTATTCGCGGGACTTCTACTGCGCGGCTTATAGCCGCCGAACAATGCCGAAGTTATCGCGCTCTGCGGATGGTCTGGGCGATCCCTCCGTGCTGCTTTTGCAGGAACGGACTCCCGGCCAATTCCAGGTCATCGGGAGTCGTGCCCAGGCGGCGCAACAGCTGCTCTGTGCCGGGCTCGGGCAGCGGTTCTCCCGCCGCGCCCCGGATTATGCCGGAGCTGATCAGGGTGCGCACCAGCTCGTGGGCCATGGCCTGATAGCCCGACCAGTTCATGTGGCAATAGTCCACGAACTGCTCCGCGCCCGGGATGCCGTTCACTGCGCGGTCCTCGGCCACGGCCTCGAAGTCGGCCAGGATTACGCCGGGCTGATCGGCGTTGCGGCGAGTCGCCCAGTTGAAGCCCGGCCGCGTGCGGTTGCTTGGAAAATACGTGACCGCCTGGGTGTAGGCCAGGCGCGCCTCGTCATAACGCCCCGCTTTCTCGAGGCGTTGACCCAGCAGGTAGTTCGCGGCGTAGCACGGGCAGTTGTAGAGCGCCTCGATCCCCTGCTGCTCCTGCTGCCGATCAAACAGGTCCAGCGCCTTGGCGAAGCATTCGGGCGGTGGTTTGTCGGGCCAGGGATCGGGATCGTCGCGGTAGGGCCAAGGATCGTAGCGCAGGTTGATCGGCATGGTGGCCAGCACCAGCGGGACGTCGTGGTCCTGGGCCGAGCGGACCATCTCCAGTTGGTTGCCGGCGAAAACCTTGAGCAGGTCGTTGATGTTGGCCAGCTGCGGGCTGAATTGGGGACGCCCCTTGGGCCCCTGGTAGTCCGGGGGTCGAATCAGCGCCCGCATGGTGCGGTACAACGACCATTGATGGACCAGCGGGTGCAGGCTCGTGGGCGGGATAAATCCCTCATTATTGCCCATGACCACCAACAGCGCGTCGGGCTCGAATTCGATTACATCGTGAAATATCTGTTTGACCCGAAACGAATTTTGAGCGCCGCAGGCCGAGTTGATCACCTCGATGCGCAGCGATGGGAAGCGTGCGGCAAGCTCCTCGCGAACCCAGGAGTCGATGCCGCCCGGCGTGGGCTCGTTGACCACGTAGGGCGAGCCCAGCGCGAACGAGCCGCCGAGGATGAACAGCCGGAACACGCCCGGCTCCTTGGGCGTGGCGAAGCGCTGCGGGAGCAGCGTGCGATCGGCAATGACGTAATAGGCGCGATCGTCGTCCGCCTGCTCCAGCTTGTAGGCCGGGCCGGCGAGGTAGGCCACCGTATCGTCTGGCACTTCGGTGTCGATCAGCTCGGCCCGCTCCAACGTATCGAGCAGCAGCGTCACGCCGACCAGCAGCGCCAACAGCGGTATCAGCGCGAACAGCAATTCGCGCGGTCGGATCTTACGCATGGTGAGATTTTGGCATCGTGAACATCGATCCAGTTATTAGCATAGCTGTTCTCCGAGCACCAAGCGGCGCCGGGGGATGGCGGAGGGCCGGACAGCAGCGGATCGAGATCGATCCGCAGGATTGCCCACGCGGTCCAAGGGCGATAATGCCAAGATGAAACGGCCCTGTGCGCGACGAACCGTGTGCGGCAATATTGTATCGGCGTAGGCAGTGGACTTGATGCGGGCCCGGAGGCGGCATAATATCCCCCATTCACGCGACCGCCCAAGACTCGGGACGGCTTATGGAGCATGCACCGTGAAGTACTTCGTTCGCTTTTCCACCGGATACCCGCTGCTGGCGATCCTGTTCTGCCTGGTCCTCACCGGTGTTCTGGGCTATGGAATTCGCAATCTGGAATACGAGGGCGACCTGCGGGCCCTGTTGCCCCAGGACTGGGATAGCGTGAAGGAGGCCGAACGGGTCGAGGAGCTGTTCGGGGCCAGCGAGGTCGTACTGGTGGTGCTTCAGGCCGAGCAGGCGCTGTCTGCGCAGGGCCTGGAGGCGTTGGCCGGAGTCGAGCAACAGCTCGAGCAGGCCGGGATCGTCTACTCCACGGTCAGCCTGGCCTCGTTGCAGGACATCCTGGGCCAGGGCGATCGGCTGGTGATCCGCGACTTCATCCAGCAGCCGCCTCAGACCCCACAGCAGGTGCGGCTTCTCGAGCAACGCATTGCCGACGATCCGCTGATTTACGGCGGCCTGGTGGCCAAGGACTTCTCGGGTCTGGCCGTGGTCGGGATGATCAAGACCGACGACAGCGACGAGGTGCTGCTGCAGAAGCTGGAAACGATCGTCGAGCAGTACGACGGGCCGGGCCGCTTGTTCTTCTCCGGACTGCCGCCGATCCGGGCCTACATGACGCGTTTGATGCGTCAGGATCTGCGCACGTTCCTGCCCCTGGGTTTCGTGCTGATGATCGCCTTGCTGTTCTTCAGCTTCCGCACCTGGCGTGGAGTGCTGCTGCCGCTGCTGGTGGTGGCGATGAGCATCGCCAGCTCGATGGGCCTGATGTCCTATTTGGGCATTCCGCTGACCGTGGTCGGCATGCTCTTGCCGGTGATGATGATCGCGATTGCCAACGATTACGGCATTCACCTGGTGGCGCGCTATACCGAGGACGTGCCCGAAGCCTCGGGCACGGATCGTAAGGCCCGGGCCGAGGTCGCGGCTCGCGGACTCGAGCACGTGATCTGGCCGATCATGCTCGCGGCGGGGACCACGATCCTGGGCTTCCTCTCGCTGATCTCGCACATGATGCCGCCGGCCAAGGAACTGGGCATGCTCTCGGCGTTCGGGATCTTCATCGCCATCGTCTACTCCTGTCTGTTCATCCCCGCCTGGCTGACCCTGCTGCCGATTCCCAAGCGGTTGATCGGACGCGGGCACCCGAGCAACAGGCCGCTGGCCGCGCTGACCAGCTTCTGCGTGCGCCACCCGCTGCCGGTGGTCGCGGTGTTCGTCGGCATGTTCCTGGCCTTCAGCATCGGCATTTTGCACATCAAGGTCGACGCCAACCCGCTGAGCTACTTTGAGGAGCAAAGTCAGGTCGTAGAAAACTCCAATGCGATCAACGCCGAGTACGGCGGCGCGATCACCATGTCGGTTCTGCTGCACGGCGACCTGCTCGACCCGCACAACATCGCGATGCTCAGCGAGTTCACGCGTATCGTGCGCACCTGGCCCGAGGTCGGGGCCGCGGAGAGCATCGCGGACTATCTGGAACGGATCCACGTCGCGATCAACCCCGAGATCGAAAGCGGGCTGCCTCAGACTCGCGAGCAGGTCTACGAGGAGCTCGACCTCTACAGCTTCCAGGGCGGCGATTCGGGACGGCTGATCGACTTCGACTTTAAGAACGCCCAGGTGCTGGCCCGGCTGACCATCCGCCGCGCCGAGGAGTTCCGCGAGGTGGTGCGGCTCTCCAACCGGCTGATCGGCCTGCTCTACGGCCCGGATCCGCCGATGTCGGTCACCGGCTACGTGGTGATGCTCGTCGATCTGACGCACATGGTGGTCAACGGCCAGGTGCGCTCGCTGCTGCTCTCGCTGCTGATGATCATGCTCTGCGCCGCGCTGTTCATGCGCTCGCTGCGCGCCGGACTGCTGGCGCTGGGTCCGCTGGCCCTGGCCGTGGTGATGGTGCTGGGGATCATGGGCTTTTTGGGTATCGAGCTGAATATGGTCACGGCAATGCTGACCAGCATCGTGGTCGGCGTGGGCGTGGACTACACCGTGCACTACCTCTGGCGCTACCGCGAGGAGCGCCGCAGCGGCGCGAACGTGGAGCAGGCCGCGGTGACCACCGCCACCACCACCGGCCTGGGCATCGTCACCAACGCGCTGTCGGTGATCGTGGGCTTCGCGGTGCTGCTGACCTCGAACTTCGTGCCGCTGAATTTCTTCGGCTGGCTGATCACGCTCTCGATTTTGACCTGCCTGCTCGGCGCGTTCTGCTTGCTGCCCGCGCTGTTCGGCCTGGGGATCCGCTGGCCGCGCGGGGCTGATCTGGAAAAGCGTGATTGACACCCGTCAATCCGGCGCAATATAAGAAAAGCTGATCATCCTCAAACCAGGAGGACCCATGCCCAGGCCCGGCAAGTTTCAGGCGATAGCGATTATGCAGCTCGTGTCCGGCTGTCTGGGGGCCATGGGCCTGCTGATAGCGATCATGAGCAGCCTGGGCATCTGGCTGCTGTGCATCACGCCGGTCTTCGGCATTGTGGTGGCGGTGCTCGAGATCATTGCCGGGGCCAAGGGGCTGGGGAACAACGCCCGCGAGAACCCCAGCTTCTATCGCACCGTGGCGATCCTCGAGATCATCAACATCATTTCGTGCAACGTGCCCTCGATGGTGATCGGCATTCTGGTGTTGGTCTTCCTTAAAGCCCCAGAGGTCGAGGCGTTCTTCGCCGGGACCTGGCGTCCGCCTGTGCCGCAGTACATGATCCCAACCTATATGCAACAGCCGCCGACGCCGCAGTATCCGCAACCGCCCGCAACGCCCCAGGCGCCCACCCAGCCCGTGCCGTATCCAACGGTCGCCCCTGTTGCGCCGTCGCCATCGCCGCCGCCCGCAGCTCCAGCTCCGGCCGCGCCCGGGGTAATACCCGATCCATCGCCGCCCGAGCCCGGCGGTCCGGACAAGCCCGAGTAGCTTGGGGCAAGCGAGCGCAGGATCGACAATGATCGTCGGCATCGGCACGGATCTGGTCGAGATCGGGCGCATCCGCGCCGGACTCGAGCGCTTCGGCCAACGCTTTATCCAGCGGGTCTACACAGCCCAGGAAACAGCTTATTGTCTTCAATATCATGATTCAGCGCCGCATTTTGCCGCACGCTTCGCCGCCAAAGAGGCTGTGGCCAAGGCCCTGGGAGTCGGCCTGAGCCAGGGCGTGAAGTTCACCCAAATCGAGGTCGTTTCCCTTGAGAACGGGCGCGTATCAATACGCCTGTCAGGCGCAGCCGCGGACCTGGCCGGGCAGCTCGGGATCGTCAACTGGCACCTGAGCCTGAGCCATAGCGACCTGACCGCCAGCGCCTATGCCATTGCCGAGGGGGCAGCGTCATAGACGCCTCAAAGGTGCCAAAACTCGCGAGCGAAGACTATGATACTAAGTGATATTTTGTGCAGCTAAAGCCGCTGGCCGCTGATGAATAGTTCGGGCTAGGTTTCGGGGGCCCAGGCGTTTACCTTCTCGGCCGACCAGAGGTCCTTGGTCTTTTGGCAGAACTTGCAGTAATCCGAGTCGGAATTTATCGCGAGTTCGGTACCGCAGCGGATGCAGCGATTGCGCTGTGCCTGCGATCCTTTGAGCGTTTGCTTCGGTAGTTTTTTTCTGCCCTTGTTCATCTTACACCCAGAGGACCAGATGGAATTCTAGCGGGAATAATCATGAGTATTCAATTTTCTTTTGCAAAAGAAATAATAGTAAATCAAGCAGGAAAGTCAAGTCGAGTCAGTGGCGGAAGAAAAAAGATGACAAAGAAAACCATAATACTAATATTTAGTTGCCGCTCGCCTTGCGCTATAGCGCGAAAAAGGTCAGGCCCAATCCCACGATAAACGACAGGGCAAAGGCCAGTGCGGCCCAGACCCATTTGACGTAGTACACGTAGCTGCGCTTGCGCCTGCCATCGGCGGTGATGATCTGTTTGATCTCCAGAAACGGGGTGGGTGCGCGACGGTACCAGCCCTGGACGGTCACGTCCTGGCCGATCAGCCATTTGGTGCGGAACAGCCCGAAAAGAAACTCGATTATCCGTAGCGGCTGGCGGTAGTCCAGGAACATGAATCCGCTACGATCCTGCAGCACCATGTCCTCGGACCAGATCAGGCCGGGCACTCCGCGGCCGATCACGCGCCCGGTCATGGTGCAAGGCACCGGCCGCACGTTGCTGACCTTGATCCTGCTTAGCAGCGCGGCCACGCTCATGTTCGGATATTCGCCGCCGCGGTAGGAGAACAGCAGCCGAACAAGATAGCCCAGGGAGTAGCCGAGCATTGCCAGCCCGACCAGGGGTCCGGGATTGCCGGTGCTCGCCAGGGCCGCACCGCCGATCAGTGCGCCGATTAATGCCAGCAGCATCGGCGCGAACTTAAACAGCAGGTCGACGAAGAACTCGTCCCAGAAGCTCTCGGGTTTGTGCTGGTCGAAGTGCACCAGCGGCTGTTGGTGCAAATGTTCGGCGAGCTTGCCCAGGGCCTGAATGCGCTTGGCGGGCAGCGGGTGGGTCGAGCCCAGCTCGTAGTACAGCGCCCATGGGTTCCACAGGTCCCACTGCATGGCCTGGACCACGCCCTGGGGGTTGAGCGAGTTGGGACCGCGAAACGAGGCCATCGCCAGGTTGGTGGCCTTGCCCGGGTCGAAGATGCCGATCGATTTCATTGCCGAAAGCCGCTCGCTGCGTTGCCGGGACTTGGTCTGCTCGGCAGCGGGCTGCTTGGCCACAATCGGGTCCATCGATGCCAGTCCGTAGGCGATCTTGACCAGCGAGCTGGACAGCGCGTTGGGGTTGGATGTGACCACCCCGCCGAAGCGGTCGGCGTAATACTCGCGCGAGCGGCTGATGAACAACACGATGTAATTCGAGACGATGTAGAGCACGAAGCTGGCTATCGCCATCACCACGAACGGCAAGCCGTTGCGCCGCGATCGCGCGCCGATGTTCAACCCGAAGCGGAAAATCAGATAGAAGATGTAGGGAATCATGCTCGCCAGGGTCATCACCAGGATGTCCCAATGCCGCGCGTGCCCCAGCTCGTGGGCCACCACCGACTCCAGCTCCTCGGGCTCGAGGATTTTGATCAACCCTTGGGTGATTACCACCCGCGCGTTTTGCGGGGTGTGGCCGTAGGTGAAGGCGTTGGGCGAGT